>JBGTIA010000354.1:0-4990 GCA_041745835.1 Ilumatobacteraceae bacterium
TGCCGAAGAGACGACGTTCTCTTCCATCATGCCGCCACCGAAGTCATTCACGCCGTATCGCAGCGACAACTGCGCGGCTTCTATGCCTTGCGTGACATAGGAAGCCTGAATGTTGGAGATGTTATCGAGATAGATGCGCGCGATCGAAACCGTGCGGAAGTATTCCGCCGGTGTACTCATCTCGCCGGCGAGGCCCGCATGGGACCCGCCGGCTTCACCGGCTTGGTGGGCCTCAAGGGAACGTTCGGACGAATTCCGCGAGGCCCGCACGCCGAGTACGGCAACCTCACCGTGTCGACGGGCTGCATGGCTCGCTCGGTACGCGACACGGCGCGCTGGTTCGACGTCACCAATGGCCACGACCCCCGCGACCCGCTCAGCCTGCCTCGCGTCGAGGGGTGGGAGGTAGGGCTCGGCACTCAACTCGACGAGCTGCGGGGGATGCGGGTCGCCGTCGTCGACGACTGGGGCGGGGCGGCCGTGTCACCGATCATGTGGGAGCTGTTGGACGAGGCGGCGACGCAACTGATCGCCGAGTGCGGGCTCCACCGTGTCGATGGCATCGACACTCACGTGCCACGCATGGGTGGTGCATGGTCGATCTCCGGGATGATCTCGATCGCCGCGCAGCTCGGCGACAAGTGGCCCGACTGCGCCGACGACCTGACGCCCGAGATGCGCTACGGGCTCGAGGCCACCGCCGGCAAGTACGACGCAACCTCCCGAGCGCGTATCGAGCGCCGTCGCACCGAAGTGAACGAAGCGATGGCTCGCATCTTCGACACCTCCGACGGCGGCGTCGACTTCGTCGTCACGGCCACCAACCCCGACGTCTCATTCGACGCCGAGGGTCCGCTGCCCTCGGTGTTCGGCGGCGTCGAGGCGGGAGCCGCGAACAACGGCCGCCTCACCTTCCCGGCGAACCTCCACGGCAACCCGGCGATCTCGGTGCCGGCGGGCGAGCTCGACGGCCTGCCGATCGGGCTGCAGATCGTCGGCCGCCACTTCAGCGAACCCCTGCTGCTCGACCTTGCGCTCACCATGGAACGCAACCGGCCCTGGGAGCTGGTCGCTCCGCACTGATCGCTGCCCATCCGTCCTCCCCGCCGAATTTCGGAGCGATCGTCTCACTGCTGCAATCCCGGCTCCGAATTCCGGGGGTGCGGCGCGTAGGTTCGCAGCATGAAGGTGGCACTGACGGTCAACGACTTCCTACGGCGAGCCGAACTCGTCTACCCCGACCGGGTCGCGATCGTCGACGAACCGGACCAGCCCGCCGAGTCGTGGGACTCGATCACGTACGTAGAGATGGCTCGGCGCGCCCGGGCGATGGCGGCGGGTCTCGACGAACTCGGCATCGGCGTCGGCGAACGCGTCGCCATGGTGAGCCACAACTCCGCCCGGATGCTGACGGCGCTGTTCGGCGTGTCGGGCTCCGGTCGGATCCTGGTGCCGATCAACTTCCGGCTCGTCGCGGAAGAGGTGAAGTACATCGTCGCTCACTCCGGCGCACGTCTGCTGCTCGTCGATCCGGAGCTGGCAGACGCACTGGACGACGTCGAGTGTGAGCGCAAGCTGGTCATCGGCGCCGAGGCCGACGCGGTGATGATGAAGTTCGACGTCGAGCCCGAGCCGTGGGAGGGCGACGAAGACGCCACCGCCACGATCAACTACACGTCGGGCACCACCGCTCGGCCGAAGGGTGTCCAGCTCACGCATCGCAACCTGTGGCTGAACGCCAGCATCTTCGGGTGGCACATGGGTGTGAACGATCGCGACGTGTATCTGCACACGCTTCCCCAGTTCCACTGCAACGGTTGGGGGATGCTCTACGCCGTCACCGGGATGGGCGCCGAACACATCATCATCCGCAAGATCGACGGCAGCGAGATCCTCCGACGCGTCGAGCAACACGGGGTGACGCTCATGTGCGGCGCTCCCGCGGTACTGAACATGGTGCTCGACGCCGCCGTCACCTGGGAGGCCGACACCGGACGCCCGATCCCCGGCCGCGATCGAGTGCGGATCGTGGTGGCTGGCGCTCCCCCGCCGACACGCACCATCGAACGCTGCGAGACGGAACTCGGCTGGGAGTTCGTGCAGATCTACGGACTCACCGAGACGACGCCGTTGATCACGATGAACCGCACCCGTTCGGAATTCGACGACCTGACGCCAGCGGAGCGCGCAGCGAAACTGAATCGAGCCGGCGCTCCTGTGGTGGGCTGCACGATGGCGATCGACGCTCAGGGCGAGATCCTCGCTTGCGGCAACATGGTGATGGACGGCTACTGGGAGCAGCCCGACCAGACCGCAGCGGCGATCCACGACGGGTTCTTCCACACGGGCGATGGCGGCACCATCGACGACGACGGTTTCGTAGTGATCTCCGATCGCAAGAAGGACGTGATCATCTCCGGCGCCGAGAACGTGTCGTCGATCGAGGTCGAGGACGCGATCTTCCAGCATCCTGACGTCACCGAGGTCGCCGTCATCGGCATCCCCGACGAGAAGTGGGGCGAACTCGTCACTGCGCTCGTGGTGACCACACCGGGCAGCTCACTCACCGAAGCGGACGTGATTGCCTTCGCCAAGACCAAGCTCGCCGGCTACAAGTGCCCGAAGCGCGTCGAGTTCCGCGACGAGTTGGCGCGCACCGCCACCGGCAAGCTCCAGAAGTTCAAGCTCCGCGAGCCTTTCTGGGAAGGCCACTCCCGCCAGATCAACTGACCTCCCCACCCGCTCGAACCCGAGCGATGAGCGAAAGGACGCGATACGGGCGGCTCGCTCATCACTCCCCGACACACACCCCCGAGCGATGAGCCAAGAGACGGGATACGGGCGGTTCGCTCATCACTCCTGGGTGGGTGGATGGGGCTGGGTGGAGTCACTCGAGGGTGGCGTAGTTGGTGCTGCGGTCGTCGGTGTGGGTGCCGACCACCGCGGCCACGCCGTCGGCGAGGTCGGCGAGGTACTGGTCGATCACGCCGGTGTTCGTGTTGCTGATCGTCGAGTGCAGGTTGTCCGGGGGCCCCTGACGGTCGTGGAACCATCCCTTCGCGAGCAACGCATCGCCGAGGGCAAACATGTCGATCGCCGGCTCGAAGGCCGGATCAGATGCCATCGCCACCAGATGGAACTGCCCGTCGCCGAGCACCCGGATGCCGTCGATCGCTGCCACACCGGCGCGGAAGGCATCGGCGTTGGCGAGCATCTGGCGCGTGAGTTCGAGGTAGCCCTCGATGCCGAGGTGAGACATCACGGCCCATGCACAGGCCATCGGAAGACCCGATCGGGTCCCCTGCATGTTCGGTGAGGCGTAGAACCCGCCGAGCCAACCGTCGAAGACAAATGTCTGGTAAGCCCGCGACTGCTTGGTCCGGTGCAGGATCACTGACACGCCCTTGGGCGCATAGCCCAACTTGTGGATGTCGGCCGAGATCGTCGTGACTCCGTCGACACGGAAGTCCCATGGTTTCACGTCACGGCCGAGCATCTCTACGAACGGCAGCACGAAGCCGCCCATGCATGCGTCGACGTGGCAGTTCGCGCCGATCGAGGTGGCCAGCGCAGCGATTGCGGGGATGTCGTCCTGCACGCCCTGCGGATATTGCGGGGCGGATCCGACCACGAGCACGGTGTTCTCGTTGCACATCGAAGCCATCGCCTCGACGTCAGCGGTCCAGTCATCCTTCACCGGCGCCTTGTGCAGTGTCAGGCCGAAGTTGTGCGCCGCCTTGTGGAACGCTGCGTGCGCCGATTCGGCGACCACCATCTCCGGTTCGGTGATGCCCCGCTCTGCGGCGGCACGTTCCCGGGCTGCGAGTACCGCGCACAGGATCGACTCGGTGCCACCGCTGGTGAGGAAGCCGGCCACGGCAGCGTCGCCGTGGAGGAGGCCGGCCGTCCAGCCCACCACCTCGGACTGGATCTGGCCCAGCGAGGGGAATGCCTTGGTGTTGAGCGCGTTCTCGTGCAGGTACAGCCGAGCGGCCTGCTCCGCCACCTCGTGCACGGACGGCCCGCCGTCGTAGACCATCCCGAAGGTCCGGCCGTCGGCCCACTTCACGTCGTTGATGCGCTTGTCGGTCAGGTCGGCGATGACGTCCTCGACGGGTCGACGGTCGTGGTGCAGTGCTCCCATCGCCACAGTGTCGCGTACATTGAGCGACCGCTCCCGACCGGCCACCCGTTTGGCCGTACCTTGCGTGACATGCAGCTCACGGATCTCCGCATCTTCACCGAACCCCAGCAGGCGCCTCCTACGGGCAACTGCTCGCCGTTGCCCAGCGCGCCGAACAGCTCGGATTCGGTGCATTCTTCCGCAGTGACCACTTCCTGGCGATGGGCGACGGCGACGGCCTGCCGGGCCCGACCGATGCCTGGGTGACCCTCGGTGGGATTGCTCGGGAGACCTCGACCATCCGCCTGGGCACCCTCGTGACCTCGATGACCTTCCGGTACCCCGGACCCCTGGCGATCAGCGTGGCGCAGGTCGACGACATGTCCGGCGGCCGCGTCGAGTTGGGTCTCGGCGCCGGTTGGTTCGAGCAGGAGCATGAGGCCCACGGCATCCCCTTCCCGCCGCTCGGCGAGCGCTTCGAGCGGTTGGAGGAGCAACTCGAGATCATCACCGGCATGTGGGCCACGCCCATCGGCGAGACGTTCGAGTCGCCGGGCGGGCACTATCCCGTCACGTCGTCACCCGCACTACCGAAGCCGGTGCAGTCGCCGCTCCCGATCGTGATCGGCGGCGGCGGGCCGAAGAAGACGCCGGCACTCGCCGCTCGGTTCGCGTCCGAGTTCAACACGCCGTTCGTCCCCCGGACCTTCTTCACCGAGCAGACCCAACGGGTGCGGACGGCATGCGAAACGATCGATCGCGATCCGGCGACGTTGACGTTCTCGGCGGCGCTGGTCGTGTGCTGTGGGGCCGACGAGGCCGAGGTCGAGCGCCGCGCTGCGGCCATCGGACGCGAGCCGGCCGAAC
>JBGTIA010000355.1:0-3245 GCA_041745835.1 Ilumatobacteraceae bacterium
GCTACGCCGAAACACCGACCGATTCATCCACCACCGCCTCGACTCGATCGCCCTCGCGATCGCTCTCGTCGTGACGATCAAGCTCATCAAGTGGGCCGACCGGTTCAAGATGGCCAACTGACCTACCGGCGCGCGTTCTAAGGGCTGAACCGCCGGGCTCGGCTGAGACGCTGGTCACGCGGCCCAGAACTCGCGGACCGTTACCGCTTGACGGACTCACGAGATGGGTAGGACCGTCGCATGGATGCAATCACATATCTCAAAGACGACCACCGCACCGTCGAGGAATTGTTCAAGCGGTTCGAGCAGGCTGGCGACAGAGCGCACGTTCAGAAGCGTCAGATCGTCGACCGGATCATCGAAGAGCTTTCCGTTCACGCTGCAATCGAAGAGCAAGTGTTCTACCCGGTCGCCCGCGCGTCGGTCCCCGACACCGAGGAGATCGCCCTCGAGAGCCTCGAGGAGCATCACATCGTCAAGTGGCTGCTGTCGGAGCTCGTCGACCTGGATCCCGCTCACGAGCGCTTCGACGCAAAGGTCACCGTATTGATGGAGAACGTCCGTCATCACGTCGAAGAAGAAGAGAGCGACTTCTTCCCGAAGGTCCGCAAACACCTCGGCCGCAACGAACTCGCCGATCTCGGCGACACGCTGGCCGAGGCCAAGAAGTCGGCGCCGACGAAGCCGCACCCGCGCATGCCCGACAGTGGCCCGGCCAACGCCGTCGCAGGAGCGATCACCGGCGTCGCCGATCGGGTCGGTGACAACATCAGTGGCATCGCTCAGGGCACCGTGACAGCGGTTCGGGATCTGATCGCCCGGTTCACCGGCTCCGACCGACCCAAGGTCTCGCCGACCGGCTCATCGACCGCCCGAAAGCGTGCGACGGGTGTTCGTTCGGCCGCCACGACGGCAACAGACGGCGTACAGGACACGGCTCGTAGCGCCAAGTCCGGCGCTGAATCGACCGCCAAAGCAGCGAAGGCCGGCGCCAAGGGCACGGCCACGTCGGCAAAGAAGTCCGCTCGTGCGACGGCCACGACGGCCAAGCGTGCGAGCACGACGACCGGCCGCACCGCAAAGTCCGCAACGAAGAAGACGGCTGCGACGGCCAAGCGCTCGGCGTCGAAGACGGCTGCCGCTGCATCCGGTTCCCGCTGATCGAGAGCCTGCTGGCGACCGGTCCTCAACCGACCGGTCGCCCAGGTTTCGTGTCTGATCCTCAGTCTGACCGTCGTGCTGCGTTCGGGACCTCAGTGCAACGTTTCGGTCCATTCCGCTTGCCGAAAGCGTTCGGTTCCCAGCTGCGGTCACCACGGAACCCGACGTGGGCGCCATCGGGAACGCTTTGACTCGTCGGACCCAGCGCAGTAGTCGTCAATGGGTGGAATGTCTACGAGATTCGTCGCTCTGTCTATGGAGTACTCACCGGTCCTGTCCGATGACCCGTTGACTGCTGAGAGATGTCAGCAAACCCGTTGACCGGACGACGGTCGCCGCGCCATCGAAGGGCCGTCACATGATCCATGTTGCCAAGGTGTTCCGATTGGCCCCGACGATGCGGCGAACTCGCCATCCTCGAGCCCGTCAAGACGGTCGCCTCCAGTGAATCCCGGCCTCGTCGCGCCGCCGGATACTCTCGCATATCCCGGAAATCCAAACGCCAGGTGGGCGCAAGGGTCGTCGCTTCGTGGAACTGCTCGAGCCGATGCCGTTCGGAACACGAACACATGCTGGCGATGTGGCGAGGCAGATGACTGTTCGTGCGGCAGCCTTCAATCGGCTCTCTGCGGGCGCTGTCGTGTTGGACCGCCACGGTGTGATTCTCGATTCGAATGAGTCGTGGCGTCTCTTCACTCATCTGAACCAGGGCGACGTCGCAACGACGGGGCATGGGACGAGCTACCTCGACGCGCTCAGCGCCCGCGAACGCCAGGTGCTGGCGTTGATGGCACGCGGCCTGTCGAACAGCGCGCTGTGCGACGAGCTCCATCTCAGCGTGAAGACTGTTGAAGCACACGTACGCAGCATCTTCATGAAGCTTGGCCTCCAACTCGACGACCGTGAGCATCGACGAGTCCTCGCCGTCCTTGCGTTCCTCCGCACGTGACTCGGCGTTGATCCCGTCACCAGGCCGGCGGATCGTGGCGGCTGCACCGGTCCGGACATCCAGTCGGTTGATGGACGTCGGGCTCGTGGCGAGAGTAGGTTTCGGGAACCCGCTATGCAGCCGACTGAGCCGCAGATCGACGCCGAGGACCGACGCGTCCGATGCGCCCGCTGTGAGACGGTGCTGCTCGACGACGCCCGGTTCTGCAGCTCCTGCGGGACCGAGGTCGGTGCGCAGGGAAGCGGCACCGTGCTGGCCGTCGAGCGCGACGAGAGTCGTCTCGCCGTCCCGGCCCCATCCATCGGGCCGCAACGGCGCCAACTGACCGTGTTGTTCGCCGACCTCAGTGGGTTCACCGCGCTGACGGCGCAGAACGATCCCGAGGACGTCCGTGCGCTGACCGACTCGTTCCTCGGCGTCGCACGAGAGGCGGTCGAGCGCTGGGGCGGACGCGTGGATCAATTCCTGGGTGACGGCGTGTTGGCGGTCTTCGGTGATCCGATCGCACGAGAGGACGACGCCGAGCGCGCCGTGCGTGCTGCGGTCGACATCAGCTCGGCGACGCATGGTCTGCAACTCCCCGGCGCTCGAGCGAGCCCTCGACAGACGTCGCACATCGGGGTCGCGACGGGAATGGCCGTCACCGCTGATTCCTCCAATGCGCTGGGGGTCACCGCACCGATGGGCACGGTGGTCAATCTCGCGGCACGTCTGGAGTCCCTAGCCGACGCTGACGAGATCCTCCTCTGCAGCACGACCGCGGAACTCGTCCGGCGTGTTGCGACGACCGCACCGCTCGGCGATCGCGTCATCAAAGGCCTCGAGCATCCGGTCGAGGTCCATCGCATGGTCCAGCTCCACCGTACCGATCCGACCGGCATCGGTTTGAGTGCACTCGTTGGCCGCGCGACCGAGCTCGAGGTCCTGTCCGCTGCAGCCGAGTCACTCGTCGCCGACGGCCGCGGCGCGGCGGTGTTCGTCGTCGGTGAAGCGGGGGCGGGCAAGTCACGGCTCTGTCACGAGATCCAGCAGGCCTACAGCCACGGCAGCGCGCCGCTCGTCACCTGGCTCGAGGGGCGGGGTCGGTCGACCGGGGTGTCGACTCCGTACGCGCCGATCGTCGAGCTGATCGAAT
>JBGTIA010000356.1:0-3399 GCA_041745835.1 Ilumatobacteraceae bacterium
GGGTCGACCAGCTGACCGCGAAGCTGACGGCGGTCGCGGACCACGCCGAGCTGACGGCGCTCGGAACGGACCTGGCGAGGGCGCAGGCGGAACTCGACGACCTCGAGTCACGCTGGCTCGAACTCGCCGAACAGCAAGAGGCCTGACCGAACGGGCGTCAGGGTTCCCCGCGCCCGCGTCTCGCGGAACCAAGCGTCAGGGTTCGAGCACGACCCAGCCACGGCGCTGGAGTTCGGCGGCGAGTTCCTCGGTCGGGACGTGGCGCAGTCGCCCGTCGTCCTGCGAGCCGGTCTTGGGTGTGCCGGTCCTCGCTGTGCCGGTCCTTGGTGTGCCGGTCTTGGGTGTGCCGGTCTTGGGCATGCCGGTCCTGGATGCGGCGGTCGTGGGGGAGTCGGGTTCGGTCTGCTCCTGGAGCTGGGCAATCAGCTCGTCGGCCTCGTCCCGGGTGAACTTTCCGGCGGCCTGGCGCTGGGTGAGGCCGAGTGGCCCGCGGGCGTCGCGGAAGTCGAGATGACCGGCTTCGTTGACCAGCTCCAGCAACTCGCGCAGTTGCTTCGAGGTCGCAGGTGGGCCTGCCGACTGTCCGAATGCCATCGGCTCAGCGGTCCTGCCAGGTGCAGATGCAGCACTCGTTGCCGTCGGCATCCGCGAGCACCCAGAAGGCCTTGGCGTGCTCGTCGGTGACGAGCGTGCCGCCTGCGGCGAGGACTGCGCCAACCCGTTCCTCGGCGACGTCGTGGGACACGGAGACGTCGATGTGGAAGCGGTTCCGTTCGGCGCGCGGTTCGTCCATGTCCTGGAACCACACGGGCGGTCCGACACGCAGCGGGTCGACGAGTACGCCGTCATCGTCGCGATAGTCGAGTGCTGCTGCCCAGAACGGTCGGATGCGATCGGCGTCCGTCGTGTCGATGGCGATCTCGAGGGCCTGTGCCGAGGTGGCCTCGACGGTCGCACCGGCCTGGCCGGCGGTCTCGGAGATGAGTCGGGCGATCTCGGCGTCGAGCGTCGAGATCCCGCCGACGGCGTGCGTGGTCAACACGACGTGCACGCGGTCGGGATACCGGATGTCGATGTCGGGGTGGTGGTCAGCGACATCGGCGATGTCGGCGATCTCGGCGGCCAGCGCTGCCGCCGCGGTGAACGATCCGGCTCGGAAGTGAGCGCGGATTCCGTTCAGGACGTACCGCCAGTCGCTGAGGTCGTCGATCGAGGAGAATTCGGTCGGGGTCAGCGGTGTGTAGTCCATCCCCCGAGTGAATCAGACGACCCGGGCGCGTCACACCCCTTCCGTAGAGTGGACCGCACATGACTGACGACGAACTGTTCGCGGACGACGTTCCGCACCCGGCCGACTCGGCCTCCTCCGGCATGTTCGGCGACCCGTTCACGCGGAACGGTCCGTCGCCGTTCGCCGAGGGCCTGAACCCGGACCAGCTCGACGCCGTCGCCCACGAATCCGGTCCGTTGCTCGTCATCGCCGGCGCCGGATCCGGCAAGACCCGGGTGCTCACCCACCGCATCGCCCACCTCGTCCACAACGGCGTCCATCCGTCGAAGATCCTTGCGATCACCTTCACCAACAAGGCAGCCGCCGAAATGCGCGAGCGGGTCGGTGCGCTCGTCGGGCCGGTGGTGAAGACGATGTGGGTGTCGACGTTCCACTCGGCGTGCGTGCGCATCCTGCGGGCCAACGCAGACGCACTCGGCTACCCCCGGCAGTTCTCGATCTACGACGCTGCGGACTCGAATCGCCTCACCAGCTACGTCATCCGCGACCTCGGTCTTGACGCGAAGCGGTTCACGCCGCGGGGGGTGCACGCGATCATCAGCCTGTGGAAGAACGAGCTGATCGACCCCGACGAGGCGCATCGGCGGGCGCAGAACATCTTCGATCGCAAGCATGCCGACGTGTACGCCGAGTACCAGGCCCGCCTCCACAAGGCCGGCGCGATGGACTTCGACGACCTGCTCACCAACACCGTCAAGCTGTTCCGTGAGCACGGCGGCGTGCTCGAGCACTACCGCCAGCGGTTCCAGCACATCCTCGTCGACGAGTACCAGGACACCAACCGGGCCCAGAACGAGATGGTCCTCCTCCTCGCCGACGGCCACCGCAACGTCTGCGTAGTTGGTGACAGCGACCAGGGGGTCTACGGATGGCGCGGGGCCGACCTCCGCAACATCCTCGAGTTCGAGGAGGCGTTCCCCGACGTCACCACGGTGATCCTCGATCAGAACTATCGCAGTACGCAGACGATCCTCGACGCTGCCAACGCAGTGATCGACAACAACGTCGAACGAAAGCCGAAGTCGCTGTGGACCGACAGCGGCATGGGCGAACGCATCATCCGATACCACGCCGAGGACGAGGGCGACGAGGCCACCTGGGTCGCCGGCACCGCGCGGCAACTGCACGGCGACGACGCCACCAACTTCCGTGAGATGGCCGTGCTGTACCGCACGAACGCGCAGAGCCGCGTGATCGAGGAGGCGTTCATGCGCCTGGGGGTGCCGTACAAAGTGGTCGGAGGCACCCGGTTCTACGACCGGCGCGAGATCAAGGACGCCATGGCGTACCTGCGCGCCGTGATCAACCCGTCCGACGAGGTGAGCGTCAAGCGCGTCCTCAACGTGCCCAAGCGCGGCGTCGGCGACGCCAGCGTGTCGAAGCTCGATGCGTTCGCCGCTGCCGAGGGGATCGCGTTCGTCGACGCCCTGCGCCGATCCGACGAGGCGGGCATCACCGGTCCCGCCGTGCGCGGCATCGCGTCGTTCGTCGACCTGCTCGACTCGATGACCACGGTCGTCGCCGACCCGGACCAGGGCCCGGGCGACGTGCTGCAGGCGGCGCTCGACGGTTCCGGCTACCTGGCTGAACTCGAGGCCGAGGACACCGTCGAAGCGCACACCCGCATCGAAAACCTCGGTGAGCTGGTCGGTTCGGCCCGTGAGTTCACGGTGATGGACGAGTTCCTCGAACAGGTCGCCCTCGTCGCCGACACCGACGACCTGCCCGACGGGGAGATCGAGGACCAAGTGGTGCTGATGACGCTCCACTCGGCCAAGGGGCTGGAGTTCCCCGTGGTGTTCCTGGTCGGGTGTGAGGAGGGGATCTTCCCGCACATCCGGGCGCTCACCGAGCCCGCCGAGATGGAAGAGGAACGACGCCTCGCATACGTCGGCATCACCAGGGCGATGCAGCGGCTCTACATGTCGCACGCCTGGAGCCGTCAGCTCTTCGGGTCGACGCAGTACAACCCGCCGTCGCGATTCTTCGACGAGATCCCCGAAACGCTGATCGAGTCGACCGGCAACGTCACCGGCCGCTCCACCTACGGCCGCCAGAGCTATCGGCGCGGCGGGTCCTCGTTCGGCGACCCGCCGCCGTACCGTCGC
>JBGTIA010000357.1:0-3289 GCA_041745835.1 Ilumatobacteraceae bacterium
GCTACGCCGAAACACCGACCGATTCATCCACCACCGCCTCGACTCGATCGCCCTCGCGATCGCTCTCGTCGTGACGATCAAGCTCATCAAGTGGGCCGACCGGTTCAAGATGGCCAACTGACCTACCGGCGCGCGTTCTAAACGTAACGACGCGTCGGCACCCGTCGAACGGTCACCGCCCGGTCGAATAGCATCGCCGCCACGACAGGATCACGGCGCCCCGCAGCGCCGCCCGTCGAGATGCCGGGTGATGGTCCAACCGCCACCTCCGGCATCGACACCGACACGCCGTGACACGGCCGTGACACAGTTCGTCGGGAAACGGTGCGAAACAGTGAGTTCCACTGCGACACCTAAACGACCCGCACGCTGGGAGAACGTGTAAACCCCCAGGTCAGCGAACTGCCCGTGTCATTTCCAGCCGAACTGGCCGAGCGACCCCGGGTACGGGCACGATCGTCAAGTCGTCTGAGCGAACTGCCGAAGACAGAACATCGAAAAGACGGAGACATATCCGATGGCGATGCGCGCTCGCATCACCATCGTTGCGGCCGCTGTTTTCACAGCGGTCTACCTTGCACTGCCCGCAGGGACTGCGGCCGAGACCATCCTTGTGATCGCGCCGGCCATCGGGCTCGGCGCCGTGCTGCTCGGGATCGCCGCCCACCAGCCTCGTCGCGTGCTCGCCTGGGTGTTCGTCGCAACGTCACTCGGCCTGCTCTCCGCCGCTCAGGTGATCTGGGCGAGCGCGTATTTCGGGGGATCGGCGACCTTCCCGTCGGCGGTCGACGCGCTCCACCTGGTGTCGGCGGCGGTGTTGGTCATTGCGTTGGTCATGCTGGGTCAGGATGCATCGCCAGACGAGGACTCGCTGGGACCGATCGAGACGGCCATTGTCGGAATCGCGGTCGGGCTGGGTGTGTGGCTTGCCGTGGTCGAGCCGTATCTGGCCGATGGCGACCTCGCGTTCAGCGACCGTGTGTGGGCGGTGCTCGTGCCCATGGTCGACGCGCTCGCCGTGGCCATCGCATTCCGCATGGCGCTGCAGAACCGCTTCCGTGTGCCGGCGACGGCACTGCTCGCCCTAGGCGTCGCGCTGCTCCTGGTGTCCGACGTGGCTCGCAGCATCGCCGAACTCCGAGGATCGATGGAGGCGGGCGGACTGCTCGCAGCGCTGGCAATTGCGCCGCCGCTGATGCTCGGCGCAGCGGCCCTCGATCCGACGATGACGCATCGCGACCGGACGACCGAAGGGGCACCTTTGCTCGGTTTCGGTCGTGTCGTCGGGCTCAGCGTTGCTGCGTTGACACCACTGACGGTGCTGTTGACCCTGAACGTCACCGGGTTGGGTACGCGGGCAACGCGCACGATTGCCGCAGTGTGTGCCGTCGTCGTCGTCGTGCTGGCGCTCACACGAATGTGGCGACTCGTGGCGACCGTGCGCAAGCTCACCGAACGCAAGGGGCAGGATCGTTTGGCGGCCATGGTCGAGCACTCCAGTGACGTCGTGCTGCTCGTCGGGGCCAACGGAGTGATGAACTACGCCAGCCCGGGACTTGCGACCACGCTCGGTCACCGTCCAGTCGATTGGACGGGCAGATCGCTCGTCGAGCTCGTTGCGAGCGACGATCGCGACGCCGCCCGCGCCGAACTCGTCAAGGCAGCCGCTCTGCCGCGCGGCGAGATGGTGAAGTTCGAGGCGAGCCTCGTCCGAGTCGACGGTCAACGGCGTCGGATGGAAGCGACGATCGCAAACCTCTTGGGTGGCGACGCCGTCGACGGCCTCGTGGCGACCTTCCGTGACGTGACCGAGCAGCGCGACCTCGAGAGTCAGCTCAGCCACCGCGCGTTCCACGACGAACTGACCGGCTTGGCCAACCGGGCGCTGTTTCTCGACCGGATGGACCACGCACTGCGTGTCGTTCGCCCGGAGGACGATCCGGTCGTCGTCCTGTTCGTCGACCTCGACGACTTCAAGTCGGTCAACGATGCGCTCGGCCACGGCGTGGGCGACCAGATGCTCCGCTCGATCGCCGACCGGATCCGACTGGTCGCCGGAGCCGGCGACACTCCGGCGCGACTCGGAGGCGATGAGTTCGCACTACTGCTCGAGGATCGCGGTGGGGTCGACCGAGCCTTGGACGTGGCCGAGAACCTGCTCGATGCGTTGCGCCAGCCCGTTGCACTCGCCGGCTACGACCTCGCCGTCCTCGCGAGTGTCGGGGTGGCGGTGTCGACGCCGGGAATGACGACCGCGGGCCTGCTCCGAGATGCCGACATCGCCATGTACGAGGCCAAGCGGGCGGGCAAGAGCCAGATCAAGATCTTCGACCCGACGATGCGCCTGACCGCCACCCGTCACCTGGAGTTCCGCAGCGACCTCGGATCGGCCATCGAGCGCAACGAGTTGCGTCTGGTCTTCCAGCCCATGGTCGACCTCCGCACGCACGAGGTGGTGGGCGTCGAGTCGCTGCTGCGTTGGGAACATCCCACCCGTGGTTCGATCGCGCCGTCGGAGTTCATTCCCGTCGCCGAGCGTGCAGGCCTCATCGTTCCGATCGGCAGATGGGTGATCGAGCAGAGCATCAGCGCGGCGGCGCGTTGGCAGGAGACGGGACCACAACGAATCAGTGTGAACGTGTCTCCACAGCAGGTCCGGTCACCGGAATTCGTGGATCAGGTACGCCGATCGCTCGAGGTCCATGAGCTCGATCCGTCGCTGCTGGTGCTCGAGATCACCGAGTCGATCCTGTTCGAGGAGATCGACTCGGCGGCCGACAACCTTGCTCTGCTGCGTGAACTTGGTGTACTCATTGCGATCGATGACTTCGGAACCGGCTACTGCTCGCTGTCGTACCTGCAGCGGTTCCCGGTCGACATCATCAAGATCGACCGTCAGTTCATCGACGAGATCGACGACGATCCTCGGACGATGTCGTTGGCCAGGATGATCCTCCAACTGACCGCCGGCCTCGACGTGGTGTCCATCGCCGAGGGCATCGAACGGCCGGCGCAGCTCCGGGCACTGCAGGCCCTCGGCTGCGACCTCGGACAAGGGTTCCTCCTGTCCGGGCCGCTCGAAGGCGAAGAACTCGAACGCCGATTCGGAGTGGCCGCATGTCGACCGCGTGAGACGGCGGCGCCATGAGGACACCACGAACACGAAGACCAACAACCCCGGCATGAGGGTCGGAATCGTCTGTCCGTACAGCCTGACGGTGCCCGGTGGCGTCCAGGCCCAGGCGCTCGGACTCGCTCGGGAGCTGCGCCGTCGGGGCCACGAGGCGCG
>JBGTIA010000358.1:0-3212 GCA_041745835.1 Ilumatobacteraceae bacterium
GCGACGACGTGGGCCTCGGTCGCGATCGCGATCGGCACCACGACGTCGCGTTCGCCGATCGCACCGACCATTGGTGCGACGCCGTTCACCGGCCGGAGCGATCCGTCGAGGCCGAGCTCGCCGATGAACGCAATCCCCTCGATCGCTTCGGTCGGGATCACGTCGCTGGCCGCGAGCACGCCGACGGCGATCGCGAGGTCGAGTCCGGACCCAGCCTTCTTGTCGCCGGATGGCGCCAGGTTGACGGTGATCTTGTGTTTCGGCCACGGAACGCCGCTGCTGAGGACCGCAGCGCGGGCCCGATCCCTCGATTCACGGATCGACGCGTCTGGTAGGCCGACGAGGCTGAAGCCGGGAAGACCGCCGGACACCTGGACCTCGACGTGGATCAGATGCCCTTCTGCGCAGAAGAGCACCGCAGACGGGACGGATGCGAACATGCGAACCTCCTCGGGACGACGCGGCGAACCGCCGGGACAGCGAGGAAGGGCGATGGGGCCCCACGACCCCGACCAGGTGATCACCTCGGTCGTGCCACGCACTGTACCGAAGGGCTGTCGCACTCCCCGGGTGTTCCCGCACACCCACCCGAGCGATGAGCCAACCGCCCGAATGGCGACACTTCGCTCATCGCTGCTGCCGCATCGGAGGGGCTGCGTGCGACAATGCTGCCTCGTGGTGCACGTTCGGTTGGATCTCTCGCGTCGATCGACGGCCTTCGCGATCTCGACGCTCGTGGTCACCATCGCTGCGCTCGGTGCGTGTGGCGGCGATGAGAACCCGAGCGCCGAACGGTTCTGCGGCGAAGTCGCGGCCAACAAGGAAGCGCTCACCAACCCGCAGCTCGGCTACACCGACGACATCGAACCGCTGCTCGACCTCTACCGTAGCGTCGGCGCGCTCGCCCCACTCGGCGTGCAGGCCGACTGGGACCAGATCGTGTCGGCGTACGAGACCGCGAGCACTGTGGTGATCGGCGATCAGGAGTCCGAGCAACAGGCGCTGACGGCGATCTACTCCAGCGAGAAGCCAGCCGCCGCGGTCGAGACCTGGTTGATGGCCAACTGCGCTGTCGACATCGGGCCAGTGTTCACGATCGTCCCGCAGGGACCCGTGATCGTGACCGTGCCGCCGGAAGGCTCGACACCGCAGGGCACGACACCGGGCGAGACGACACCGACACCGACGCCGACATCGGCTCCGTGACGGGTTCGGGCAGAACCGTTCGGATCAGTCGACGATTTCGCCGCGACGCAGGATGACGTCGTCGACGAGGCCGTAGGTCTTCGCCTCTTCGGCGGTGAACCAGCGGTCGCGTTCCGAGTCGGCCTGGATCTGCTCGAGGCTCTGGCCGGAGTGCTCAGCGATCAACGTGGCCATGCGGAGCTTGGTGTAGCGGAGCTGCTCGGCCTGGATCGCAATGTCGGATGCCTGTCCGCGCAGCCCGGCGAGGGGCTGGTGCATCATGACCCGTGCGTTCGGCAGGGTGTAGCGCTTGCCGGCGGCGCCGGCCGTGAGCAGGAACTGTCCCATCGATGCAGCGAGCCCGAGGCACACCGTGGCGACGTCGCAACCGACGAACTGCATCGTGTCGTAGATCGCCATGCCAGCGGTGACCGAACCACCGGGGCTGTTGATGTAGAGCCAGATGTCCTGGTTGGGATCCTCGCCCTCGAGATACAGCAGCTGGGCGCAGATCTGGTTGGCGATCTCGTCATTGACATCGGACCCCAACATGACGACGCGGTTCTTCAGGAGGCGGTCGAAGACGGCCGAACGCGGATCGATTCCGCCCTCGAGGGCTGCTGGTTGGATGAGTTCCGACATGGTCCAAAGGCTATCGGTCCCGACCGTGAGCGAATCACGGTGACGACCGGCGAACTACGGTCTGCGCATGTCCGTGACCGCGAACTTCGTGCCCGAGCACATCACGTTGCTGCCGAACGTGACGACGACGGCGACGTTGCGTCTGTACAGCGACGATCCCGACACCCGTGCGTTGACGCTCTTGGCGTCAGGAGACTTCAGCGAGCGTGTTCGGCTCGAGTCGTCGACCGTCACCATCGAGACGAACCAGATCGTCGATGTCGAGGTCACGGTCTTCGCGCCGTCGATCGTGGAACCCGGCAGCTACACGATCACCGTGGAGGTCGGACCGCCGGCAGTCGACGTGGGATCACGAGCGATCTTGGCCAGACCGGCGGCAGTCGCCAGCGACCAGCAGCCGCAGTCCGATCGGCCACAGACCAGCCACCACACCGACCTGCTCGCCGAGCCGCTCGCTGTCGCCACCGCAACCATGGAGGTCGTCGCCCACAGCGACTACACGGTTGCGCTGCAACCAGTGCGGTCTCGCGGGTCGAGGCAAGGCCGCCACGTGCTGCGCGTTGCGAACTCGGGCAACGTCGCCGTCACGCTCGACGTCGCTGCCGAGCCCGTCGAGAACGAACTTCGCGTCGAAGTCGGGTCTGCGGCACTGAGCCTCGCCCCTGGCGCGGCCAACGACATCCCCGTGTTCGTCACTCAGGCGACGACGTACTGGAGCGGGCCGCTGAAGGACCACGACTTCACGGTGCGGGCCACGTCGGCCGACGGCCGCGCCGACGAGCTCGTCGGCACGTTCCAGCAGCGTCCCCAGTTGCCCAATTGGGTCGGCCCGGCTGCGGCGGGTGCGTTCGCTGCCCTCCTGATCGGCGCCATCGCGTGGTTCGCACTGCTGCGGCCCTGGGTGGAGGAGACCGCCGACGAGGCCGCTGCGGAGGCGATCGAGCAGGATCGAGCTGCCCTGCGGGAGCGAATCGACGAGCTGGAGGCCGCGGCAGCCGAGGCCCAGGAACTTCCCCTCGGCGCCCCGATCGACTTCCGCCTGGAGGTCGCTCCGGCCAGCGGCAACTCCGAGCAGGACGCAGCGATCGTCCCCGCTGGCACGATCGTCTCGATCACCGATGTGGTGTTCCAGAACCCGACCGGCGCCGTCGGGACAGTGTCGCTGCGGCGCGGCGAGGAGGTTCTCCTCCAATCCGAGTTGGCCAACTTCCGCGACTTCGACCTGCACTTCGTGGCGCCGTATCAGTTCGGCGACGTCGTCGACATCGTTCTCGACGTCGAGTGCCGCACGCCGGGAACCGACGCAAGCACCTGTCCCGTCGCTGCCTCACTCGTGGGCTTCGTCGACGAGGTCGACTGAGCGAGCGCCGACGGCCAGCAGTGCG
>JBGTIA010000359.1:0-9444 GCA_041745835.1 Ilumatobacteraceae bacterium
GTCGCCGCAGGCGCGGCGATCGCTGGACGCGACCCGGCGGCCATCGCCATCATCGTGCCGGTCACCACGATCGTCGGCGACGATGACGCCGAGATCGCCGCAGCACGCGACATGGCACGGGCGTCGCTGTCGTTCTACGGCTCGACGCCGAACTACGCCTTCATCTGGGACGAGGCCGGCTTCGAGGGAACCACCGAACGGATCCGAGCCGAACAGAAGGCTGGGGACGTTGCCGGCATGGCGGCGCAGATCACCGACGACCACCTGGCGGTGTTCTGCACCGAGGCGCGATGGGACGACCTCGCCGACTCGCTGATCGACAAGTACGACGGCGTGGTCGACCGCCTCGTGTTGTACAACCCGGCCTTCGACACGCCCGACCGATTCGAGCGCTACGGCGCAGTGGCACGAGCCATTTCCGATCGGACTGAGGGCCGGCCCGCCGACGATGGTTGACGTTCGCCGCGCCGGTCTGGGCGATCTCGACGCCCTCGTGGAACTCCACCGTCGATTCTGCGCGGTCGACGCCCATCCGTTCGACCACCAACGCGCCCGCGCCGGCTTCGCTCCCCTTCTCGACGACGACACCCATGGCGTCGTCTGGATCGTCGACGATCCGCAGGCGTATGCGGTGCTCACGTGGGGATGGTCGATCGAGGCCGGCGGTGCCGAGGCCGTCCTCGACGAGATCTTCGTTGCGGAACGCAACGCCGGGGTCGGCTCGGCCTTGCTCGCACATGTGCTGGCAGATGGACGACGCCGCCGCCTGGCTCGCATCTTCCTCGAGACCGAGGCCCCCAACGATCGGGTGCGTCGGTTCTACGAACGCCACGGCTTCCGTACCGACGACTCGATCTGGCTGGCCCACGACTTCGTCGACCTGTCGTGAACCTCGGAGCCCGGATTGCCGCGTCGGTGGTGTCGGGGGGCGTGGTCGCGGTGCTGGTCGCTGCGAACGGCTGCGGTTCGGAACCGGGAATCGACCGACAGACGATCACCGACGCGACGGTGCGCGTCCGCGCCGACGGCTGCGGACCGCGCACCGAACTGGGCACCGGTACCCTGATCGCCGACGGTCTGGTGGTGACCGCTGCGCACGTGGTGGCCGGGGCGGAACGCGTCGAGATCATCGATGACCTCGGCGAGCCGACGACCGCTGCGGTGGTCGCGTTCGATCCCGGCCTCGACGTGGCAGCACTGCGGCCGGTCCGCGCGTTCGAGTCACCGGCGCCGCTCCGAGCAGAGCCCGGCCGAGCGGGCGAACGCGGCGTGATCGGCCTGGTGACACCCGATGGCTCCGTCGAGCTGATCCCCGTCGATGTGATGCAGCGCGTCACGATTCGCACGACCGACATCTCACGCGACGATCCGGTCCGACGATCCGGTCTGCGAGTTGCGGTCACCGTCGACCCCGGCGACTCCGGTGCGATGGTGCACCTCCCTCGCGGCGGGGTCGGCATCGTGTGGAGCCGAAGCACCGAAACTGGAGATCAGGCGTGGACCGTCGACCTGCCAGAAGAACTGCTGGACCCGACGGCGCGACGCTCGCTCCTCACGCCGGTCGACACCGGACCCTGTCTCTGACCGTTTCGTCCAGTCGTGACCTGGCTCAGGGGCTGCCGAGGACGCGATCGAGATAGGCGTTGCGGAAGACGCCCGACGGGTCGAGCTTGGTGCGCCAGCTCTGGAAGGTGTCCCACTCTGGGTAGCGGTGGGCGAGCGTCAGGCGGCTCTGGAAGTGCAGCTTGCCCCAGTGTGGTCGGCCGTTGTAGTCGTTCATGATCTGCTCGACGCCCTGGAAGTAGGCCTCGTACGGCACGCCGACGTACTGGTGCACGGCGATCCATCCCGAGTCGCGACCGTTCGCAGTCGACAGCGGGATGTCGTCGCCCTTCGACGAGCGGACCTCGATCGGGAACATCGGCGGATACGGCAACCGTGAGGTCAGGTCGACGATCCGAGCGATTGCGTCCGGCACCGCGTCGAAGGGAATCCCGTATTCCATCTCGACGAAGTGCACGTGGCGAGGGCTGCAGAACACCTTGTCGCTGCGATCGATGAGGTCGCGTTCGGCCGCGGCCGACATCACCAACTTGGCAACTCTCGGCGCCAGCGTCGGGAACCGCCGCCCGACCCGGCACACCGTGCCGAATGCGAGGTTCTCGCCGATCCACTTGTCGCGTACGTAGCCGACCTTCGACTGCGGTCGAGCAGGTTCGTCGGTGCGCGTGTTGCGCTTGACCTGGCAGCGGCGAGCACCGGGCATCAGGTAGAACTCGACATGATCGGTCGAACGCATCACGTTGCCGAAGTCGGCGAGCACATCGGTGAGCTTCTCGATGGTCTCCACGGCGTGAAGGTTGAAGGCGGGCACGCACCGCACCGTGACCTCGGTGAGGATGCCGAGGGCTCCCAGCCCGACACGAGCGACGCGGAGCAGCTCGGGTTCGTTGGCTTCGTCGGCGCGCAACACGGTGCCGTCGCCCGTGACGATCTCGAGCCCGACGATGTTGGTCGCCAGGTTCGCCAGGTCGACGCCCGTGCCGTGCGTCGCCGTGGACGTGGCGCCGGCGATCGACTGCACGTCGATGTCGCCGAGGTTCGGCAGTGCCAGGCCGAGGGTGGCGAGCCGCTCGTTGAGGTCACGGAGCCGGATGCCAGCCTGCACCGTGACGTCGGTGCCGTTGACGGCGAGCACCTGGTTCATCGCGTCGAGCGACAGCAGGTGTCCGTCGGTCATGGCGGCGTCGGTGAACGAGTGCGCGCCGGCGATCACCTTGACGCGCTCGCCGGCACTCGCAGCGGCACGCACGATCGAGGCCACCTCGTCGGTGAACTTCGGCTCGTGGACCTGCGTGGGCAGACAACGCTGGTTGCCGGCCCAGTTCTTGGTGGGAACTGCCATGGATTGCAGCGTAAACCGGTGCGCCCGGCGGTGCGTCAACGACCTCGAGTCGCAGCGCCGAGCGACCCGACCGTCGTGACGAGTTCGTCGACGGTCGTGGTGTAGTGCACCGACAACCTCAGCAGCGGCGGAAGGTTCCGACGATCGACGTCCCAACGTGACGAGTCCTCGTGGGTGCACGTCGTGTTGACGCCGTGCCCGGCGAGGTGGTGCTGGAGTTCACTCGCTGTCGCGGCGTCGGTGGCGCAGGTCACGATGCCACATCGGTCGACGCCCTCGTCGTAGACGGTGAACCCGGCCTCGACCAACATCGTTCGCAACTGCTCGGCCCGTTGGGCGACCGTGGTCTCGATCCGGTCGAGACCCCAACCGAGGCCGTGGTCGACTGCGGCTCCCAGACCGAGCCAGCCCGCCACGTTGTGCTCCCAGTGTTCGAACCGGCGAGCTCCGGTGCGCCACTCGAACCGGTCGCCCGCGATCAACGCAGCGCCGTGGTGATCCGGGTGGCTCGGCGTCAGTCGGTCCACGACGCGGTCGCTGACAAACAGGAACCCGGTGCCGCGTGGGCCGCGCAGGTACTTGCGCCCGGTGGCCGACAGCAGGTCGCAGCCGATCTCACCGACATCGATCCGACGTTGCCCGACAGACTGGCAGGCGTCGAGCAGGAACGGCACGCCCGCCGCCTTGGTGAGCGCTCCGACCTCTGCGGCCGGGTTGACGAGTCCGCCGTTGGTCGGCACGTGGGTGAGTGACACCAACGCCACGTCGAATCGAGCCAGTCGGTCGGCGACGGCGTCCACATCGACCTGGCCGGATGCATCGCTCGGCACTCGCTCGATCACGATGCTGCGTCGCTGAGCGGCGGCCAGGAACGCAACGATGTTCGCGCCGTACTCGTGATCGTGCACGACGATTCGTTGGCCAGGCGCCATCGGCACCGCCCAGAACGCCGCGTTCCAGGCAGCGGTGGCGTGTTCCATCCGAGCGATCTCGTGCGGCTGCGCTCCGATGAGCGCGCCTATCGACTCGTACACCGCAGTTCGTCGTGCGAGGGCGGCGTCCGCCGCCTCGTATCCGCCCATCGATGCTTCTGCCATCAGGTGCGCCACCTGGGCGTCGAGGACCGCCTGGGGCGGCAGGGACGCCCCCGCATGGTTCAGGTGGACGACCTCGGCGCATCCCGGCGTGGCGGCGCGTGCGGCTTCGATCTCTTCGTCGGTCAGCGCAGTCACGTCGGCGACGCTAGCGATCAGATCACTGCGTCCAGGAGAGTGTTCTCGATCACTTCGGTCAGCGCGGGATGGATGTAGAAGACCTGTCGGGCGACGTCCTCTGCGCGCTGGTCGAACTGCATCGCCTGGATCAGCGGCTGGATGAGCGACGACGCCTGGGCGCCCAGCACGTGTGCGCCGAGAATCAAGCCGGTCTCGTCGTCGACGAGCACCTTGGCGAACCCGGTCTCGTCGACCATCGCCCACCCGTAGGCGGTGCCGCCGTAGTCGCGACGGCCGACGGTGAACGACCGACCCTGCTTGATCGCCTCCTGTTCGGTGAGCCCGACGGTGGCCACCTGAGGGTTGGAGAACACGGCGCTCGGCACCGCCTTGTAGCTCTGATGGCGAACGTCGTCGGGATGCGCGATGTTCCAGAAGGCGATCGCCGCCTCGGCATTGGCGAGATGCTTGAGCTGGTAGTTGTTCGCGATGTCACCGATCGCCCAGATACCGGGGACATTGGTCGCCATCGTGTCGTCGACGGCCACGGTGCCGTGGTGGTGACACGCCAGGCCGGCGGCATCGACGTCGAGGAGGTCGCTGTTCGGCTCGCGGCCAGTGGCCACGAGCAGCTCGTCCACGATGGTCTCGCCGACGGCGCAGGTGATCTTGATGCCCTCCGCAACACGCTCGACCTTGGTCGGGATGTGGCCGAGCAGCAACTCGACGCGCGCTCCGAACGCTTCGGTGAAGGCAGTGGAGATGTCGTGGTCGAACTCTCGGAGCAGCGTGTTCGAGCGGTTGAAGATGGTCACGTGGGAGCCGAGCCCGGAGAACACGTGGCCCATCTCGACAGCGATGAAGCCGCCGCCGATGATGCCGAGCCGTTTCGGGAGCTGCGGCAGGCGCATGATCGAGTCCGACGTGTGGAACCCGGTCTCCATCAGGCCGGCGATCGGCGGGACGACGGGTCGCGCACCGGCGGCGAGCAGGATGTTCGGAGCGGTGATCCGACGCCCTTCGACGTCGAGGGTGTGCTCGTCGATGAACGCGGCCGTGCCCTCGATCAATGTCACGTTCGGCGTGCCGGTCGCGCGGTAGTCGCGCCCGCTGGATGCGATCGGATCGATCAGGCCGAACACACGGTCGCGGATCGCAGACCAGTCGGCGCCGTTGAACTGCGTGTCGATGCCGAGCTTCGACGAGGTTTGTGCCGCCACGGCGACGTCGGCGGGATACACGAACATCTTCGACGGGATGCACCCCCGGTTGAGGCACGTGCCACCGAACACGTCGCGTTCGACGATGGCGACGCTCCAATCGTCGAGGTACGACGGAATCGAGTTGCCCGACCCGCTCCCCACGATGACGAGGTCGAACGCTTCGGCGGAGACAGTTTCGGTGGTGCTCACGAAGAAGAGACAACCACGATCCCGCCCGAATGCTTCCCGGGCCGTTGGTTCCGAACGCCCTGGGCGCGGGGAACGCAGGGGAACGCAGGGGAACGCAGGCGGGTTCCCCGAACCCGGGTCCCGCGGAACCATGGGTGGCCCTAGGGTGAGATCCGTGTTGGAACGACGGACGGGCGACGGATTCATGCGATGCAGCGACGGGCACGTGCGCTGGGGTGTCTTCGGTGCTGCCGGGGTGGTGTTCGTCGTCCGTGACGCACACGGTGAGCCGCTCGTGATGCTGCAGAAGCGGTCGGCGATGGCCCACGAGGGGGGCAACTGGTCGTGTGCCGGAGGCGCACTCGACCAGGGTGAGACCCCGTACGAAGGAGCGCTGCGCGAAGCGTCCGAGGAGGTCGGGCCGCCCCCCGGTGCGATGCGCTTGCTCGGTCAGTACGTCTTCGAGCCGGCGACCGACTGGAAGTACACGACGGTGGTCGTCGAGGTCGACGAACCGTTCGGCTCGTCGATGAACTTCGAGACCGACGAGGTCGACTGGTTCCCGCTCGACCTCGTCGACCAGCTGCCGCTCCACTTCGGTTTCGCCACCGCGTGGCCGCACCTCCGCGGGATCATCGAGTCATGACCGCACCGAGCGTTCGCACGGTCAACGGCACGTGCCATCACGACTGTCCGGACTCGTGCGGCTGGACGGTGACGGTCGACGATGCAGCAGGACCGTCATCCGTGGCGGTGAAACTGCGCGGCAACCCCGACCATCCGTACTCCGCCGGGGAGTTGTGCCCCAAGGTCAACCGATTCCTCGATCGCGTCTACTCCCCCGACCGGATCCTGCACCCGCTGCGACGCGTCGGGCCGAAGGGGTCCGGCGAGTTCGAGCAGATCGGTTGGACCGATGCGCTCGCCGAGATCTCACGGAACCTCCACGCGGTGATCGACACCCATGGCCCCGAGGCCGTGTTGCCGTTCTCCGACGCCGGCAACCAGAGCCTGCTGTCGATGATGGGCATCAACGCCCGATTCTTCGCCCACATGGGCGCCTCGAAGCTCGACCGGGCGATCTGCGGACCGACGGTGGGCCACGGGATGCGCATGACCAACGGATCCGGCCGCGGCATGGACCCCCTGGAACTCGTGCACGCGAAGCTGATCATCCTCTGGGGCACGAACACCAAGCTCACCAACCGGCACCTGTGGCCGACGATCGAGACCGCCCGGTCCCGAGGGGCCCGGCTCGTCGTGATCGACCCGATCCGCACGCTGACCGCCGAGGCGATCGACGAGTTTCGCGGCGACCGCTTCGTGCAACCCCTCCCTGGCACCGACATCGCCATGATGCTGGCGATGATGCACGTGATCATCCGCGACGGGCTGACGAACGATGCCTGGATCGCTCGGCACACGATTGGATTCGACGAACTGCGAGATGCAGTCGTCGACTGGACACCGGAGCGAGCAGCAACCGTGACCGGCCTCGACGCCGCGATCATCGAGGAACTCGCCGTCGACTACGCCACCGTGCGTCCCGCCGGCATCCGCAGCCTCATCGGCGCCGAGCACCACGAGAACGGTGCGATGTTCTTCCGCACCCTCGCCTGCCTCCCTGCGCTCACCGGCGCATGGGCCGAGCGCGGCGGTGGCATCGCCAAGAGCGTCGGTTCCTACAGTGATTCGCTCATCGACGGGCTCGCCTTGATGCGGCCCGACCTGGAGCGGGCTGCGGGAGGTGCCGGGTCACGCACGCTGAACATGAGCCGACTCGGCGAGATCCTCAGCGCGCCGCACGCCGGCGAGTCGAGCGGGCCTGGCGTGCATGCGTTGATCAACTGGAACTGCAATCCGCTCGTCACGGTCCCGCACGCCGAGCTGGTTCGCGCCGGCCTGGAACGCCACGACCTCTTCACGGTCGTCCACGAGCAGTTCCTCACCGACACCGCCCTGTACGCCGACATCGTGCTGCCGGCGACCACCCAGATCGAGACCGACGACGTCGTGCCCCCCTGGGGGCACCTGTGGATCGGGTGGAACGAGGCGGCGATCGACCCGCCCGGCGAGACGTGCTCGAACACCGAGCTGTTCCGCCGACTCGGTCGGGCGATGGGGTACACCGAGCCGTCGCTCTTCGACGACGACGACGCCTTGCTGCGCGCCGCACTGCCCACGATCGACCTCGACGAGTTGAAACGGGTCGGCTGGCTGCGTGCCCCGTATCCCGACGATGGTCGGCCGTTCGGTGACGGTGAGTTCGACACCCCGTCAGGACGCGTGCACCTCGCATCCGATCAGCTCGAACGGATGGGCCAGCCCCGTGTTCCGGTCTACGTCGCTCCCCGCGAAGGTCCTGGAGGCGATCCTGATCTCGTCGAGCGGTATCCGCTGCAGCTGCTGACGCCGAAGCATCACACCCGATTCCTCAACTCGGGCTACTCCGACTTGCCCAAACACGGTCCCGCCGAGGGTGGTCCCTTCGTCGAACTCGTGGCGGCGGACGCAGCGGCGCGTGGACTTCACCACGGCACGATGGCGCGGGTCTGGAACGACCGCGCGTCGCTCGAGGTTCCCGTGCGCATCACCACTCGACTCCGCCCTGGGGTCGTGGCGATCCCGTTCGGATGGTGGGGCCGTCACCATCCCGACGGCCGGATCGCCAACAGCCTGACGAACGACACGCTCACCGAGTGGGGCGGCGGCGTCGCCTACAGCGACACCCTGGTCCAGGTCGAACCGGCGGCCTCCTGACGTCAGCAGTCCCGTCGGGGTGAAGGATCGATGGGTAGCCTTCGGCCATGGCCGCCGACCTGATCTACGCCTTCAGGGTGATGCGGCTGCCGCTGCTCGACGCGGGGGGTGCACCGATCGGGCGCATCGACGACATCGTCGCAATACCCGGGCGCGCCGGCAAGGGGCGCGAGACGGCGATCCCGCCGAGGGTCGTCGGCTTCGTCGCCAACAGCCAGCGCCGACGGATCTTCGTGAACGCGAACCGCGTCGCCGAGCTCAACGGCGACGGCGCCCGTCTGCGCAGCTGGGACGTCGACCTCAATCCGTTCAAGCCACGGCCCGGTGAGGTCCTGATCGGGGGCGACCTGATCGATCGCCGCATCGGCGACGAGACCGTCAGCGACATCGCGCTGCGACCCCACGAAAGTGCCCGGTCCACGAACTGGGTGATCGACAAGGTCCGGCTCGCTCGCAAGAGCACGCTGCGTCGACGCCCCAGCTACCGCTTGGTCGACTTCGACGAGGTGCCCGCCCTGTTCGACACCCAGACCGCCATGCAGGCCGAGGCGGCACGCCTGCGCGAATTCCACCCTGCGGAGGTGGCCGCCGTGGTTCGCGCGCTCCCGATCGATCAGCGCCGCCAGCTGGCCGAAGCGATGGACGACGAACGTCTGGCCGATGTCCTCGAGGAGCTGTCCGAGGAGGAACAGGTCCGCATCGTCGAACAACTCGACCGCGACCGCCTCGTCGGTGTGTTCGACGAGATGGAGTACGACGACCTCGCGGACCTGCTCGGCGAGATGGCCCCGGCCGATCAGGAACGCATGCTCGGCGTCATGGACGTCGACGACGCCGACGTGGTCAGACGTTTGCTGTCCTACGAGGAGGGAACCGCAGGCGGCCTGATGACACCCGACGTGATCATCCTCGGCCCGGACGCAACGGTCGCCGAAGCGCTCGCCCAGGTACGTGACCCCGATTGGGTGGTCAGCATCGCCACGCAGGTGTTCGTCACCCAGGCGCCGTACAAGGCGCCGACCGGCAAGCTCGTCGGCGTCGTCCACGTCCAGCGTCTGTTGCGCGAGCCGCCGAACATGGAACTCGGTCGGCTCGTCGCCGACGACCCGACCGTGGCCGCCGATGCCAGCGACCGTGACGTCGCCGAGATGCTCGCCAGCTACGACCTGCTCGC
>JBGTIA010000360.1:0-5107 GCA_041745835.1 Ilumatobacteraceae bacterium
GTCGACCTGGTCGTCGTCGAGGCCGAGGACTGCTGCCATCGTGCCCGGCTGTGCGAGCCCGGCATCGTGCATCGCTGCGCTGCGTTCGCACACCAACCGGATCCCGTCGTCGAACCCGAGGGCGCCGGTGGCGGTGAGGGCGGTGTACTCGCCCAGGCTGTGGCCGGCGCAGTAGCTGGGCGCGATGCCGAGACGCTCGACAGCGTCGAGCACCATCAGACTCGACACGAACGTTGTCAGCTGTGCGTTGCGGGTGTCTCGGAGTTCGTCGGCGTCGGCGTCGCACAGCAGGGTGCTGATGTCGCGTCCTGCGATGTCGCTGGCCTCGTCGACGAGTTCCCAGCTCTCGTGATCGCGCCAGGGAAGCCCCATGCCGGGTCGTTGCGACCCTTGGCCCGGGAAGGTGAAGGCGAGCATTGGCGGCAGGCTAGACCGCTCGCTGCGAGCCGGGGAGCTACCGACGGGTAAGCCCGCTAGTCTCGCCGTCGCGTGACGCCCCGGTAGCCCAATTGGCAGAGGCAACGGTCTCAAACACCGTCAAGTGTCGGTTCGAGTCCGACCCGGGGCACCGGCAGCGCACACGGGTGGGCGTCGTTGGCCTGTCAGATGCTGCGGCCGGTCCCTTCCCAGTACTTGGCGCGCAGCTCGCGCTTGGGAAGCTTTCCCGTGGCGGTGCGTGGGAGCGGGCCGAAGTCGTACGAGCGCGGGCACATGTACCCGGCCAGCCGCTCGCGGCACATCCGCTTCAAGTCGGCTTCGACGGCGTCGACGTCCGCACCGGCGATCAGCTCGACCGCCGCCTTGACCTCTTCACCGAACTCGTCGTTCGGGACACCGAAGACCCCGCAGTCCGCGACGGCGGGATGCGTGGTGATCACGGCTTCGATCTCTGCCGGATAGATGTTGACGCCGCCGGAGATGATCATGTCGATCTTGCGGTCGGACAGGAACAGGTAGCCATCGTCGTCGACGTAGCCGATGTCGCCGAACGTGAAGACGCCCGGCTCCAGGTGCGCGTTGTTCGACTTCTCCTCGTCACCGAGATACGTGAAGTCGATGCCCATCAAGCTCTTGACGTAGATCTGGCCGACCTCGTTCGGGCCCAGCGGTTCGCCCTGCTCGCCGACGATCAGCAGTTCGGCGACCGGTGTCGGACGGCCGACCGTGCCCGGCCGCTGCAACCATTCGTTCGAGTCGACGAACGTGCCGACACCGCCGGCCTCGCTGGCTCCGTACAGTTCCATCAACACCGGGCCCCACCAGTCGATCATCTGCTGCTTGACACCGGGAGGACACGGCGCCGCTGTGTGCATCACGTACTCGAGGCTCGCGCCGGAGAACGATGCTTTCACGTCATCGGGCAGTTTGAGCATCCGGGTGAAGTGGGTCGGCACGGCGTAGTAGATGTTCACCGCGTGCGCGTCGATCAGACGCAGGGTCTCCTCGCCGTTCCACTTGCGTCGCAGGACGATGGTCGCGCCGAGGAAGAACGGAACGCCGCAGATAGCGAGCGGCCCGCCGTGGTAGAGCGGGGCGTTGCAGAGCACGACCTTGCCGTCGAGGTCGGTGAGCCGGTAGAGGCTGAGTAGCAGCGCGAGCTTCCCGAGGTTCTCGTTCGGGTCGCCGCCCACCTGCTGAAGGGTCGACTGGACCCCCTTGGGCCGCCCGCTCGTGCCCGACGTGTACAACATCGACTTGCCGGAGACCTGGTCCGGCGGCTCGTCCGGTGGGCTGGCAGCGATGATCTCCTCGATGTCGGTGAAGCCGTCGATCGGTCCACCGAATGCAATCTTGATCTCGGTCCCGGCAGCCGCCGCGGCGGCGTGCACGGACTCGGCGAATTCGGCGTCACCGACGATCGCCGTCGCTCCTGAGTTCTCGATCACGTAGGCGATCTCCTCAGCGGAGAAGTGCCAGTTCACCGGCACCATCACCAGCCCCAGGTTGCTGCCGGCGCTGAATGTCTCGAGCCACTCGTGACGGTTGTTGCCGACGACGCACAGCGTGTCGCCCACCCCGAGGCCGAACCCTCGGAGTCCGTGCATCAGGCGGTTGACCCGTTCGTTGTGCTCGGCCCACGTCCACGAGCCGAACTCGTCGATGATCGCCAGGTCGTCCCCGCGATCGGCCAGCCGTTGCTCCAGTCCCACAACCATGACGATCCCCTCAGTTCTGTCGTCTGCCGGACAGAACATGCTGGCACAGTTCCCCCGGGCGGTCGATGTAGCGTTGGTCACCCATGGGCAACTGGCTCGTCGAACGTCGGCTGTCGCAAGTGGCCACGCGGCTCAAGTCGTTGCGCGCGGAGCTGGCCGTGATCGACGAGCAGATGATCTACCTCGGTGACGACGCGGATGACCAGGCGATCAGGGCCTTGGTGGCCGAGACGGCGGGAGCGTCGTTCGAGGCCCGCGACGCCCGTCGCCACGTCGACGCCCATGCGAAGCACCGTGCGAAGGTGGTCGAGGAGATCGCGTCGCTCGAGCTGCGTCAGGACGAACTCCTCGACCGGATGTGATCCGATCGCAGGCTGCCGGCGGTGTCCTGCGAAGCTCGCCGGATGGATGCACTGACCGCCCGCAAGACCTGGCGCACGCTGGAGCCGATCCACGGCGCGATCTACTTCGCCGCTGAGGCACGCGACGAGTACCGGTCGATCGGTCTCGACGACCGCATGACCGGATACTTCGCCTCGCGTGCGGCGCCGATGGGTGCGGTGCCGGCCGAGGTCGTGATCGCGACCTTCTTCAACTTCGACCACGATCTGGTACGTCGGAGCATGGACGGTGTCTGGGACCGTGTGTCGCCGTCGGAGGTGCTCGCTGCACGGCTGCGGGGCGCCGATCGGATGATCCGAGCTCACGCCGGTGAATTCGTGGACACGCTCGAGGTCGTCGAGGCCGCAGACCTCGCACGAGCCGCTGCCCTCGCTGCGTGTGACCGTCCAGAGGGGCGGCCGCTGTTCGCCGGGCACGCGTCGTTGCCGTGGCCGGAAGAACCGCACCTCCTGCTCTGGCACGCGCAGTCTCTCCTGCGCGAATTCCGCGGTGACGGCCACATCGTTGCGCTGACGGTGGAGGGTCTCGACGGGTGCGAGGCGCTGGTGACCCACGGCGCTGCTGGCGACGTGTCGCCCGAGATCCTGAAGGCCACGCGCCAGCGCACGGGTGACGATTGGTTGGCCGCCGAGGAACGCCTTCGCGAACGAGGTTGGCTCGACGCGGACCTCGCATTCACCGACCTGGGTCGCGATCGACGTGACTGGATCGAGGCACGCACCGACGAACTCGCCGCTGCGCCATACGACGCGATCGGAGTCGACGGGTGCGCACGGCTCCGAGAGGTCTGCCGACCGATCAGTCAGGCGATGATGGGCGCCTTCGGCTGAGCGTCCAGGGAGTGTGGAGGGAGTGCGGAGGGAGTGTGGAGGGAGTGCCCAGGAGTCGAACCCGGCTGCCACCTGCTAGATACGTACCATGCCATTGCGTGTCGTGATCGCCGAGGACGAGGCCATCATCCGCATGGACCTGCGCGAGACCCTCGAAGAGGAGGGTTACGAGGTCATCGGCGAGACCGGACGGGGCGATCAGGCGGTCGAACTCGTGCGTGGCCTCCAACCCGACCTCGCGATCCTCGACATCAAGATGCCGGGGATGGACGGCTTGGAAGCGGCACGGATCATCAACGGCGAGAAGATCTGCGGTGTGTTGATGTTGACCGCCTTCAGTCAGCGCGAGATCGTCGAGCAGGCCCGTGACGCCGGCGCACTCGCCTTTCTCGTCAAACCGTTCCAGAAGAGCGATCTGATCCCTGCGATCGAAGTCGCCATGGGCCGATTCCGCGAGTTGCGGTCGCTCACGGGCGAGATCGATGCGCTCGGCGAGCAGTTGGAGTCCCGCAAGGTCATCGATCGGGCCAAGGGCGTCTTGATGGACGAGTCGGGCATGACCGAGTCCGATGCGTTTGCATTCATCCAACGCACCGCCATGAGCGAGCGCACTCGGATGCGCGACGTCGCCGACCGGATCCTCGACGGCTCGCGGCGCCCCGGCGCCGACTGAGGTACGGCGATGGGCACCTACCTCGTCGTCGACGGCAACTCACTCACGTACCGAGCCTTCTTCGCACTTCCGACCGACATGGCGACCGCCAGTGGCCAGGTCACCAACGCCGTGTTCGGGTTCACCTCGATGCTCATCAACGTGCTCAAGGACCACACGCCCGACGGCGTGCTCGTCGCCTTCGACCGGCCCGAGCCAACCTTCCGACACGAAGCCGAGCCGCTGTACAAGGCGCAGCGCGAAGCTGCGCCCGACATCCTGCGTCAGCAGATGGGTCTCGTGCGTGAGGTGCTCGACGCGGTGGGGATCGCGGCGATCGACCTCTCCGGCTGGGAGGCCGACGACATCATCGCGACGGCAACCGACCGTCTCGTCGCGGCCGGACACCAGGTGATCATCGTCACCGGCGACCGCGACAGCTATCAGCTCGTCCGGGATCCCGACGTGAAGGTGCTCTACAACAAGCGCGGCGTCAGCGACTATGCGTTCTACGACGAGGCCGGCATCGAGGAGCGCACCGGGGTGACCCCGTCGCTGTACGTGCAGTACGCCGCACTGCGCGGCGACAACAGCGACAACCTGCCCGGCGTGCCCGGCGTCGGCGAGAAGACGGCGGCGAAGCTGATCAACACCTACGGCGGCCTCGACGGAATCTTCGAGCATGTCGACGAGCAGACACCGAAGTTGCGTTCGAGCCTCGCCGAACACGAGGCGAGGGCGCGCAAGAACGTCGAGCTGATGCAACTCCGCCACGACGCCCCGCTCGACGATCTCCACCTCGACGATCTGGGCGTCACGCCGAATGCCGACGAACTGAAGCGGCTCTTCGACTTCCTGGAGTTCCGCACGCTCGCGGCCCGATTGGACGAGGCGCTCTCCGCAATGGGGACCTCCGTCGATCTCGGACCGGTCGAGGAACGACCCGAGATCGTCGCCGAGGTGACCACCGCACCCTCGGCGGCGCACGCCGCAGCAGCGATCGCTTCGGCAGCAGCCCTCGACATCGCCGCCACCTGGGTCGGTGAGCCCGGTCGGAGCCCGCTCGC
>JBGTIA010000361.1:0-4112 GCA_041745835.1 Ilumatobacteraceae bacterium
CGGGCCTGCGGTCGCCCAGGCGATGGGCGACCCTTCCAGGTTCGGGCTCGCGAAGTCGATGTTGTCGACGCCGCTCGCGGGCGCCGACGGCGACCCGCTGGCTGACCTCGCGGCCATCCTCGAACGCGACGATCTCGACGAGGACCAACTCCAGGCGCTCCTCGAGGAACGGATGGACGCCTTCAACGCGCTGCCGAAGGAGCAGCGCACCGCGATCACCGACGGCGCGTTGGGTCGACCCCCGAAGCGAATGAGCATCCCGGTCGTGGCGATCGCCCCGAGCAGCGAGGAGGTCGAACGGAGCGTCGCCGCGTCGCGCCTCATCACGATGGTCGACGCCGTCGTCGACCACATCGGGCCTAAGGGCATCGCCGTGACGTCGGCGGGCAACCTCCGTCTGGCCGACGCGAAGATGCTGGTCGACCTGCTCGGCACCGACGACGAATTCGCACCCCACCTTCCGTGGAACGACGGCCCCGAGCCGGTCCGCACATCGACCGATCTGCGCCAGCTGACCCTCGTGTTCGACGCCGCCGAAGCAGCCGGCGCATTCGATCGCCTCAAGACCAAGATCAAGGTCGACCCCGACTGGTTCGAACTCTCCATCATCGAGCGGTCTCAGGCGATCATCGACGGGGTCATCGATCTGCGGCCGCTCTCCGACGCAGCGCACTGGCAGCCGCTGTACGAGATCACCACGTTGATCGAGGATGGCATCCCCCACTGGCTGGCCCTGGCGCTGCCCGAGGGCATCGAGATCCAGGTCGAACCGATCGTCGACCAGGCAATCGACCTGGTCGGCTCCGAGTTCGGGCACAGCGGACCGTTGTTCTCGGGCCCCGAGTTCACCAAGTGGTATGTGACCGAACAGGTGTCAGCGGTGTTCGCGTTGCTCGAGTTCGCCGGCATCGTCGAGTGGCACGACAGCGCCGAGAGGACGGACGACCGTGGACGTTCGTTTCGCGCGGGTGGGTGGTTCCGCCTCACCCCGCTCGGCCGCTACACCATGGTCGATCACATCCGCATCGCCGGCTACGACTTCCCGACCCTCGGCGATCTCCAAGAGGCCAGCGTCGAGGACATCGTCAACGTCCTGCTCACCACGCCGACCGACGCCGACGACCTGCTCCGTCGCTGGCGATCCGACGAGTCGACCCAGGACCGGGCGTCCGCCCTGGCCGGGTTCGCGATGGACGCGGAGTCGCCGGAACAGCGGCTGTTGGCGATGGAGCTGCTGGCTGGCCTCGAACCGTTGGGAGAGGTCGCTCCCGTGGTTCGCCAGATGCTCGACTCGCCGCTGTCGGGCCACGCCGCGATGTTCCTGCTCGGCAACGAACTCGCCACCCCCGACGACCTCGGCGCCTTCGTCGCCATCGGCCCGTTGGTCGACCTGCTCTCGACGCTGCTCGACGAACCCGACACGCTCGCCGAGCTGTTCCTCACCTCGTACGACGCGGTGGACGGCGACCTCCTCGAGGAACTCTGGCGCCACGACCAGCCCGAGACCATCGAGATTCTCGACACCCTCGGCGCGCACCTGCCCGACCGCAAACTCGCCAAGGCCGCCCGCAAGGCAGCGATCAAGCACCGCAGCTGGATGGCCAACCGCCACCGCTGAGCCGTGAGGGTCGACGAACGCCCGGTGGCTGGAACGAGCCGGTTCGGGCCTGTGCGCCAATCCACATGCTCTGGCGCCAGAATGGCGCTACCTTGGCGTCGTGCCGAGCATCCAGGTGGAGGACGTTCCCGACGAGGTCCATGCGAAGTTGCGGAGCCGGGCGGCGGCAACGGGCATGTCGCTGCAGGAGTATCTGCTCGCTCGTCTCGAGGATGATGCGAACACGCCAACGCTGGTCGAGGTGCTCGATCGCGCGGGCGGACGTGTCCCGCTCGAGGCTGCGGTCGAGGCGGTGCGGGCGGACCGCGACGGGCGGTGGTCGTTGCCGATGCGAGCGTGATCGTCACCGGGCTGGGCGACGACGGCGATGACGGCGATGACGGCGATGACGGCGACCGTGTCCGGGCGCAGCTCAGGACCGAACGACTGGTGGCGCCGCACGTGATCGATCTCGAGGTGGTCTCGGCCTGGCGCAGGCTCGTGGCGGCCGGACATCTCGACGATCGCAGGGCAATGCTGGCGTTTGCCGACCTGGGGTCGCTGCGACTCGAGCGCGTCCCACACGGACCGCTCATGGATCGTTGCTGGGAGCTTCGCGACAACCTGACGGTCTACGACGCTGCGTACGTCGCGCTCGCTGAACTGATGGAGGTCGACCTGCTCACCGCCGACGCCCGCCTGGCCGCCGCACCGGGGATCCGCTGCCGCGTCGAGGTGCTCTGATTCGTGTGCGGGCGCCAGCGCCCGGTCAACAGCTCGCCCTGTTTGCCCACCGGCGTTTGATGGTTCCGGATGAGGGGATCAGATTCCCGGCCTGTGTCTCGGGTGCGGGGACTTCGATTGGGCGTTGCGCCGCTGGCAGTAACCGGGGCGATAGCGGCTTGCGGCGATGCGAACGAGGAGCCACAAGCCGCGGAAGTGGTCGCTACTTCCGACCCAGTGCCGTCGACGGCCCCGCCCACAACGATTGATCCGGATCGAGAAGCGGAGCTGGCGCGAGTGCAGGCGGTTGGGGCGACATGCCCTAGACCTGGAGAGGTCGATGCTCGATCACTACGAACGAACCGGCGAGATCATCGAATGCGTGGAATTTGCGCTAGTTCTCACGGCGATCGAGACCCGCGACTCGGCGATAGCGGCGATTGAGGACGCGACGCACGAGTCGGGTCGGGCCGAGTTGCTTCTGAAGTCGCAACTGGAACTCCTCGCCGAGCACCGCCAGGCGCTCATCACCGCTGCAGTGACCGGCGAGTTCGTCGTGCCTGGAACCGCATCGCTCTGACAGCCACGCGTCAGCGGACGCGTCGGATCGGCGGCGGCGACGTTGCGCGGCAAATCAGCAGGTCAGCCTTGGTTCCCCCGGAGCGACGCCAACCCCCTGAGTAGGCTGGGGCGCCGGTCGGGTTGGGATGCGCCCCAGCCTACTCAGGGGGTGTCGCACAGTTCCCGAGCCCGAAACCATCACCCTGCGGCGACGCGTCCGCGGACGCATCGCCCCGGGTCGACCGATCGCGACGTCGGAATGTTGCTGCAGCGCGAGGAGGCGCGACGGACGGGGGTCTACTTCCTGCTGGGTGACGACGAGGAGGCGCTGGGCGACACGCGCCGCTATATCGGCGAGGCCGACGTGGTGGCCGACCGCTTGCGTCATCACCTCCGGGACAAGGAGTTCTGGGACCGGATTGTCGTGATCACGTCGAAAGACGCCAACCTCACGTAATCGCACGGGCGGTACCTGGAGTCCAGGCGCATCCAGCTTGCCTCCAAGGCTGGGCGCGCCACACTCGAGAACGGGACAGCTCCGCCGACGCCGCCGTTGCCGGAGGCCGACATCTCCGACATGGACGAGTTCCTCGCTCAGCTGCAGATCGTGCTGCCCGTTCTCGGTGTCAACGTCATCCGCGTCCGTCCGGTGGTCGTGAAGGCGGTCGGCGCCCCGGCGTCGGCCGAGTCACCGATGTTCGTGCTGCAGGAATTGGGTTCCGCCGTGAACGCCCGAGCTCAGCAGATCGACGGTGAGTTCGCGGTCCTGGAGGGCTCGACTGCAGTCGCGGAGTGGAGTCGGGTCGGTGGCGCCGAGAGCACGAAGAAGTCGTACGCCTCGCCGTCGACGGCCGGGGCGATCGTCGTCGGTCGGTCGTGCAACGGCCGCAAGGAGTGGGTCTCGACCAAGGGCCAGACGTTCGGCGTCTGGGAGGACCGCGGCGCACTGGAGGTGTGAGGCCGGGCTGCTGCCGTCAGACCCTGATGACGTCGACGTCGGGCAGATCCGGGAAGTCGTCATCCTGGGTCACCACCGGTACACCGAGCGCCAAAGCCGTCGCAGCGATCCAGGAGTCGTTCACGGGCATTCGTCGGGCGCTGTCGCGCAGCAGCACTCGGAGCCGGGCCCACTCGGCGGCCACCGCCTCGTCGACGGGCACGGGTTCGAGCTGCAATGCGGCGGTCAACGTCGCCAGCCGCCGGTTCCGGTCGGCGACGTTGTCGGCCGCCA
>JBGTIA010000362.1:0-1980 GCA_041745835.1 Ilumatobacteraceae bacterium
TCCGGTCCGCAAGCCGTTGATCCGACCGGGTAGCGACGGGGCGATCGATGTGCTGTGGCAGGTCGCCGAACGCGAGACGGGCGTCACGATCGACATCGGCGGCGCCTGAACCACCTCGCCTGAACCCGTCGCCTGAACCACGGGGCCTGACGCCGCGCTGCGTTGTCGATCAGGTGACGCGTTCGAACGTGGCGGTGAAGTGGCGCAGCGGGCGTGGCGGGCTGGTGATGCGATAGCCACCGAGCCGTTCGGCGTCGGCGGCCACCGCGAGGGCGACCTCGATCACGTAGTCGATGTGGCTCTGGGTGTAAGTGCGTCGGGGGATCGCAAGGCGCACGAGTTCCATTGCCGCAGGCTTCTCGCTGCCGTCGGGTTGCAGGCCGAACATCGCGGAGCCGATCTCGCAGGCCCGTACGCCCCCGATCTCGTAGAGGGCGATCGCCAACGCCTGGCCGGGATAGGCCAGTGGATCGATGTGGGCCAGGAGACGCCCGGCGTCGAGGTAGACGGCATGACCGCCGATCGGTTGGACGACCGGCACCCCGGCGTCGGCGAGCGCGTCGCCGAGGTACGCGGTCGACCGGATCCGGTAGCGGAGGTAGTCGTGCTCGACGGACTCTCGCAGCCCTTGGGCGATCGCGTCGAGATCGCGACCGGCGAGCCCGCCGTAGGTCGGGAAGCCCTCGGTCAGCACCAGCAGGGTGCGGCACTCGTCGGCCAAGGCACCGTCGTTCATCGCCAGCCAGCCACCGATGTTGGCCAGCGGGTCCTTCTTGGCGCTCATCGTCATGCCGTCTGCGAGTGAGGCGATCTCGCGCACGATGTCGCGGACCTCGCGGTCGCTGTGGCCGGGTTCACGCTCGTGGTTGAACCACGCGTTCTCGGCGAATCGGCAGGCGTCGAGGTACAGCGGGACCCCGTACTCGTCGCACAGCGCCCGCACGCCGCGAAGGTTCTCGAGGGAGACGGGCTGGCCGCCGCCGGAGTTGTTGGTGATCGTGACGAAGACGACCGGGATCACCTCGGGGCCGTGTTCGCGCAGGAGCGCCTCGAGCGCATCGAGGTCCATGTTGCCCTTGAACGGATGCAGCGACGTCGGGTCGCGTCCTTCGGCGATCACGAGATCGACGGCGGTCGCGCCGGTGTACTCGACGTTGGCGCGGGTCGTGTCGAAGTGGGTGTTGTTCGGCACGATCTTGCCGGGACCGCCGATCGCCGTGAACAGGATCTTCTCCGCCGCTCGACCCTGGTGCGTGGGGATGACGTGCTCGAACGGGAACAGGTCCTGGACACTCTCGAGGAACCGGAACCACGACGGCGATCCCGCGTAGCTCTCGTCGCCGCGCTGGATCGCAGCCCACTGGTCGCGTGACATCGCGCCGGTACCCGAGTCGGTCAGCAGGTCGATCAGGACGTCTTCGGCGCGCAGGGAGAAGAGGTTGTTGCCCGCCTGGGCGAGCGACTCGCGTCGTTGATCGGGCGTCGTCATCACGATCGGCTCCACCGAGTGCACCCGGAACGGTTCGATGATCGTCGAGAACTCCATGGGCTCATCATGCCCGGTGCGTCGAGTGCGACCGGAAGGCTTGCCGGAGTCGGGAGAGTGGCCCTCTCTCGTGCCTGTGTGCCAGCGAGAATTCCGGCGAGGCGGCTCGCAGCAGAGGACTAGTGTCAGAGCTGCTGCAACCAAGGAATCCGGTGAGGAGCACGTCGATGGTCAAGGGGCTGCCGTCGGGAACGGTCACCTTCCTGTTCACCGACATCGAAGGGAGCACCGGGATCGTGCGCGAGCTGGGCGAGCGCTACAGCGATCTGCTCGGCCACCATCACCAGCTCCTCCGTGACGTGTGGCGGCGGCACCGCGGCGTCGAGGTGTCGACCGAGGGTGACGCGTTCTTCGTGGCGTTCGCCGGCGCGTCCGACGCGGTGGCGGCGACGATCGACGCGCAGCGAGTGCTGGGCAGCGCCGACTGGCCGAGC
>JBGTIA010000363.1:0-3286 GCA_041745835.1 Ilumatobacteraceae bacterium
ATGGCCCGGACCGGCCCCGTTCGTCGCCGGTAGCCTTCTCCCATGCGCCCCGCCACCACGTTGACCCTCGGATTGCTCCTGCTGGTCATCCTCGTGGCAGGTGTGGTCTCGCTCCTCAGCCTCTGATTCGGCGCTGCCCGAGCGCACCGAACGTTCCCCAACGTGCCCCGGCGGTCGACGACGAGTACGATTCACACCCGAGGCGCGGCAGTGGGCTGTGCGAAGCGGTTCGATCGTGAGCCGCAGGGGGACACCGTGAATCTGGCGCACATCATCGACGGTCACGACGCCGAATCGATCGCTCTCATCTGGCGCAACCGCGTCACGACGTACGGGGAGTTGCGCGACCAGGTCGCCGCATTCCGAGGCGGCCTCGCCGCAAGCGGTGTCGCGGCCGACGATCGCGTGGCCATCGTCGTCGGCAACTCGCCGCACTTCGTGATCGCCTACCTCGCCACGATCGGCCTCGGTGCGGTCGCGGTGCCGCTCAACCCGGCCAGCCCCGGTCCCGAGTTGCAGTCCGAAATCGCCGCCGTCGCTCCCCGCGCCGTGGTGGTCGACAAGTACGGCGCCACCAACTGGTCGAACGTCGACCGCGCTGCGGTTCCGTCGATCGAGGTCGTCGTCACCACTGAATCGGCGGGCGTCGACGGTGCCGTCGCATTCGACGAACTGCTCGCCGTCGCACCCGTCGCGGCCGTCGACGTCGACGGTTCCCGAATGGCCGCCCTCATGTTCACCAGCGGAACTGCCGGATCCCCCCGCGCTGCGATGCTCACCCACGGCAACCTCCGTTCCAATCTCGATCAGGGTCGCTCCGCGCAAGGCCACATCAGTGCCGATGACGTGATCTACGGCGTGTTGCCGTTGTTCCACATCTTCGGGCTGAACGTGGTGCTCGGGCTCGGGCTGTGCGTCGGCGCCACGATCGTGTTGGTGCAGCGCTTCGATCCGGCCACCGCAGTCCAGTCGATACGTGACCGCGGTGTCACGGTCATCCCCGGGGCCCCCGCCTTGTGGGGTGCGTTCGCGCACTTCGACGAGCTCGAGGCCGATGCGTTCGCCTCCGTGCGCTTGGCGCTCTCCGGAGCCTCCCGGCTGCCGGTCAGCGTTGCTCGCAGCATGCAGGAGCGCTTCGGTGTCGAGATCCGCGAAGGGTACGGGCTCACCGAGGCGTCACCGATCGTCACCACGTCCACAGGGGTCACGCCGAGGTTCGGGTCGGTCGGTCGAGCGCTCGCGGGTGTCGAGGTCCGACTGGTCAACATCAATGGCGAGGCGCTCGTCGGAGATGTGGGAGAGGTCCTGGTCCGCGGCGACAACGTCTTCGCCGGGTACTACGGCGACCCGGAGGCGACCGCCGAGGTGCTCGACGCCGACGGTTGGCTGCACACCGGCGACATGGCCACCACCGACGACGACGGCTACCTCTACCTCGTCGACCGGTCGAAGGATCTCATCATCGTGTCGGGTTTCAACGTGTATCCCGCCGAGGTCGAAGAGATGCTCGTCACGCACCCCGGCGTCTCGGAGGCAGCGGTCGTCGGCGTCGCACACCCGCACACGGGTGAAGCGGTCAAGGCGTACGTCGTCAGCGCGCCAGGCTCCGACGTCGACGAGGAGACGCTGATCGAGTACTCACTCGATCACCTCGCCCGCTACAAGTGTCCGAGCAAGGTGATCTTCGTCGACGCGCTGCCACGCAACGCCTCCGGCAAGTTGGTGCGTCGGAATCTCGACGACGCGCTCCGCGCCGGCGCCCTGCCGACCTGAGTCGGCGCCGCGCATCCGACTCCTCCGAGCGGTACCGATGTCACACCACGCTCACCGGTCGGCTTTGTGGGTCAGCTTTGTGAAAACGTGCACGAGCGACCTAACGTGGTCGGACCATGGCAGGGCAACGCACACGACGCCGGATTCCCGAAGCGACCGTGGCCCGACTCCCCGTGTACCTGCGGATCCTGTCGGAGCAGTTCGACGCCGACGTCACCAACATCTCCTCCGAGGGACTGGCCGAGTTCGCCGGGCTGAATGCAGCGAAGGTCCGTAAGGACCTGAGCTATCTCGGCAGTTACGGCACCAGGGGTGTCGGCTACGACGTCGAATTCCTCGTGTATCAGATCCGCCGTGAGCTCGGCCTCACCCATGATTGGCCCGTCGTGATCGTCGGCGCCGGCAACCTCGGCCAGGCGCTGGCCGGCTACAACGGTTTCGGCGATCGAGGGTTCCCGGTCGGTGGCATCGTCGATGTCGACGATTCGAAGGTCGGCTCCGTGGTCGGCGGTGTTCGAGTGCGCCACTTCGACGAACTCGCCCAGGTCGTGCAGGCGCGGAACATCTCGATCGGGGTGATCGCAACGCCGGGGAGCGCAGCGCAGCAGGCCGCCGACGCACTCGTCGCCGCCGGAGTGACCAGCCTGCTCAACTTCGCCCCGTGCGTGATCGGCGTGCCCCACGGTGTCAGTGTGCGCAAGGTCGACCTCGCCGTCGAGTTGCAGATCCTCAGCTACTACGAACAGCGTCGGGCCACGGCGGCTCCGGTTGCCGGATTGCGTGCGGTGCCCGGCGAGCCACGGCGCGGAGCGACGGCGTAGGCTGAAGTCGAATGTCCATTCTCGTCGTCGGCGTCAACCATCGCAGTGGTCCACTTGCGTTGCTCGAGCGCGTCACGATCGCGTCGGATCATCTCGCCAAGGCGGTCAGCGGACTGGCGCAGCGTGACAACATCCGCGAAGCGGTGATCCTGTCCACCTGCAATCGCACCGAGGTGTACGTCGTCGCCGAGCTGTTCCACGGTGCGTACGGCGACGTGCGCGACCTGTTGTGCGAACTCGGCGATCTCGGTGTCGACGAACTCACCCCGCACCTGTACAGCCAGCACGACACCGCTGCGGTCACCCACCTGTTCGAGGTCGCAGCCGGGCTCGACTCGGCGGTGCTCGGCGAGAGCGAGATCCTGGGTCAGGTCCGCACTGCCTGGGATGTCGCCCAGCAGGAGAGTGCGTCGCGTTCGACGCTCAACCAGTTGTTCCGCAGTGCGCTCGCAACCGGAAAGCGTGCCCGCAGCGAGACCGGGATCGCCAGGGGAACGGCATCGATCAGCCACGCGGCGGTCGAGATGATCACCGACGTCATCGGCGATCTCGCCGGACGGCGAGCCCTGGTGGTCGGAGCCGGTTCGATGGGCGAGGGTGTGGCCGTGGCGTTGCGCCGTGCAGGTGGCGCCGAGATCCTCGTTGCCAACCGCACTGCCGATCGCGGCGCGGCGCTCGCCGAACGCGTCGAC
>JBGTIA010000364.1:0-2007 GCA_041745835.1 Ilumatobacteraceae bacterium
GCGTGGGCTCGGTCGACGCCAGCCTCTACCGCGACGACATCGGCCTGCGCCCGGTGAGCCCTGGCGCCGTCAGCGATCTGCCCGGCGACATCGACGGCGCAACCGTCGTGCTCGTCGACGACGTGTTGTACACCGGGCGAACAGTCCGTGCAGCGCTCGACGCCCTCTCGGACTACGGACGGCCGGGCGCGGTCCAGTTGGCAGTGCTGGTCGACCGGGGCCACCGCGAACTACCGATCCGGCCGGACTTCGTCGGCAAGAACCTGCCGACGAGCAGCGACGAACGCGTGACGGCGAGCGCCGACGGCGTGCTGATCTCATGACGGTGCTCCCATGACGATGATCGCAGCGCCGGCCCGGTCGTTGCTGACCGTCGAGGACCTCGGCGCCGAGGGCATCCTCCGCATCCTCGACCTCGCCGACCACATGGCCCAGGTGAATCGACGTCCCAACCCGAAGGTGCCGGCGCTGCGCGGCAAGACGGTGTGCAGCGTGTTCTTCGAGGACTCGACACGCACCCGGCTCAGCTTCGAGACCGCCGCCAAACGATTGTCCGCGGACACGATGACGTTCGCCGTGTCGCAGTCGAGCCTCAACAAGGGCGAGAGCCTGCGCGACACCATCGAGACGATTGCGGCCATGGGCGTCGATGCGTTCGTGGTGCGTCACCGCTCGAGCGGCGCGCCGCAATTGATCGATGCGTGGACCCAGGCGAGCGTGATCAACGCGGGCGACGGCTGGCACGCGCATCCCACCCAGGCGCTGCTCGACGCCTACACCGTGCGCACTTGCCTCGGCCGCAGCGGCGGGCTCGACGGTCTGCGTATGGCGATCGTCGGCGACGTGAAGCACAGTCGGGTCGCCCGCAGCACGATCGCAGCGATGCGCATGCTCGGCGTGCACGTCACCGTCGTGGGACCGCGAACACTGCTGCCGCCCGAGGTCGGTGAGTCGTTCGCCGACTCGGTGACGGACCGCCTCGACGACGTGATCGCCGATCTGGATGTGCTGTATCTCCTCCGGATGCAGCAGGAGCGCATGAACGAGGCGCTGGTGCCGAGCCTGCGCGAGTACACGACGCGGTTCGGTCTCACTCCACAGCGGGCTGCGCGGCTCGCTCCGCAGACGTTGATCATGCACCCGGGCCCGATGAACCGCGGCGTCGAGATCGCCGTCGACCCCGCTGAGCTACCGGGCGCGGTGATCACCCAGCAGGTCACCAACGGCATTGCCGTCCGCATGGCCGTGCTCTTCGACCTGCTCGGCTCCGGTGCACTCACCGAGGCCGGAACTCCGGAAGGGCGTGTGCAGTGAGCCTGTTGATCAAGGGAGCCCGCGTCGTCGACCCGAACGGGGAGCGTCGCGTCGACGTGCGAGTCGACGCCACGGTGATCAGCGAGGTCGCCGACCGACTCGACGCCGACGACGGCGACGAGGCCATCGACGCAGCCGGCTTGGTGCTCACCCCAGGGTTCGTCGACCTCCACGTCCACCTTCGCGAGCCCGGACGCGAGGAGGCCGAGACGATCGAGACCGGCAGTCGGGCCGCCGCACTGGGTGGTTTCACGGCGGTGGTGGCCATGCCGAACACCGATCCGACGCAGGACAGCGTCGAGGTGGTCGACTTCGTCCGGCGCCAGGGTGAACGCGCCGGGCTGTGCGAGGTACTCCCATCGGGCTCGATCACCGTCGGTCGTGCGGGGGAGCGCCTGACGCCGTTCGCCGAACTCGCCGGCGCGGGGGTGACGATCTTCACCGACGACGGCAACGGCGTGCAGGATCCGCTGCTGATGCGACGGGCGCTCGAGTACGCCGACGGCCTCGGCATCACCCTGGCCCAGCACTGCGAGGTCGAGCGTCTCACCACTGGAGCGGTGATGCACGAAGGTGACTGCTGCAGCCGCCTGGGTCTGCCCGGCTGGCCGTCGATCGCCGAGGAGTTGATGCTTCACCGCGACATCGAGTTGGTCCGCCTCACCGGTGTATCGATGCACTTCTTGCACCTGT
>JBGTIA010000365.1:0-7561 GCA_041745835.1 Ilumatobacteraceae bacterium
GCCGGCGCGCTCCTCGCGGCGGTCGGCACACGGTTGCTGACCGGGCCGTTGGCGGTCATCGCACTGTCGCTGGTCCTCGCCAGCGTGCTGATGCTCGTGGTGGTGGCCATCACGGGGTCGCCCGAGGCGCGACGCAAAATCGCACCGTACGGACTGCTGAAGCCAGGCATGCTCTGGTTGGCGCTGTTCTATCTGGCGCCACTGTTCACCCTGCTGCGGTTGTCGTTGTCGACGCTTCCCAGCCGGTTCGCGGTCGAGGCGGAGTTCGACTGGAACTTCTCCAACTACACCGATGCGTTCACCGATTTCGGACCTCAGTTCCAGCGGGCGTTCCTCTATGCCGGGATCGCCACCGTCCTCACGATCGCGATCGGCTATCCGCTCGCCTATGTGATCGCGTTCCGGGGCGGGCGGTACCGCACGCTGCTGCTCGGGTTGGTGGTCATCCCGTTCTTCACGTCGTACCTGATCCGCACGATCGCGTGGCGCAGCCTGCTGTCGGACCAGGGAGCGATCGTCGGCGTCATCGAGACCCTGCGACTGGACGGCCTCCTCGAGGCGCTGCAGATCATGGACGACGGTCGGCTCATCAACACGCCGGCGGCGGTGATCTTCGGACTCACGTACAACTTCCTGCCGTTCATGATCCTGCCGATCTATGTGAGCCTCGAGAAGATCGACATCGGACTGATCGACGCTGCGAAGGACCTGTACTCCACGTCGACCTCGGCGTTCGCGAAGATCGTGATCCCGCTGTCGATCCCCGGGATCTTCGCCGGCACACTGCTGACGTTCATCCCTGCCGCCGGTGACTTCGTCAACTCGCTGTATCTCGGCAGCCCGAACACCACCATGATCGGCAACTCGATCCAAGACCAGTTCCTCGTGCAGAACAACGTGCCACTCGCCTCCGCGATGTCGTTCGTCCTCATGTTCATCATCACGGTGTTCGTCCTCATCTACAGCAAGTTCTTCGGGACCGAAGACCTGGCATGAGTGCGCCGTCATCGAATGCGGGACGGGTCGCCCGGTTCGCGTTGAACGCCTACGCAGGCCTCGGGCTGCTGTACCTGTTCGTGCCGATCATCTGGATCGTCGCGTTCTCGTTCAACGAGCCCCGGGGCAACTACAACGTCGAGTGGCAGCGCTTCACGCTCGACAACTGGGCAGACCCGTTCGGCGACGAGGCATTGACCAACGCATTCGTCGAGAGCTTGAAGATCGCCGCGATCTCGACGATGATCTCCACGCTGCTCGGGTCCATGATCGCCATCGCGCTCGCCCGCTACCGATTCCGCGGCAGCGGCCCGCTCAACTTCTTCCTCGTGCTGCCGCTCACCACGCCCGAGATCGTGCTCGGTTCGTCATTGGCCACGCTGTTCCTCGACTGGGACGTGACCCGGGGATTCACCACGGTGGTGATCGCCCACATCATGTTCCAGGTGAGCTTCGTCGCGCTCACGGTACGTGCACGCGTCCGGGGCTTCGACTGGACGCTGGAGCAGGCGGCGCAGGACCTCGGAGCCTCGCCGGTGCGAACCTTCTGGAAGGTGACCTTTCCCCTGATCCTGCCGGGTGTTCTCGCCGCGGCGCTGCTGTCGTTCGCGCTGTCGCTCGACGACTTCATCATCACGTTGTTCAACGCCGGCTCACTCATCACGTTCCCGCTGTACATCAACAGCAGCTTCCGGGTCAGGTTCCCACCGGAGGTCAACGTGTTGGCGTCGGTCATCCTGCTCGTCAGCGTCGGACTCATGCTCGGCGGCACGCTCTGGGGTGCCCGCGGGCGTCGCAAGTCCGCTCCGTGATCCGCCATCTCTTCGTGTACGGGACGCTGCGCCCGGGCGATGTGCGATGGCACATCCTCGAGCCGTTCGTCGTCGACGGCGGCTGGTCGGACACCGTCGCCGGGCAACTGTTCGACACGGGCTTCGACTACCCGGCGGCGATGTTCGACGGCGTGGGCACGATCCACGGCCACACGTTCGCCCTGCTGGAGACGTCGCTCGTTCAGGCGCTGGAGGTGCTCGACGAAGTCGAAGGAATCGTCGACGGCGAGTACTCGCGCGTGAGCGTGCGCACGGCGCGAGGTGTCGATGCGTGGGCCTACGCCAGCGGCGCTGGCCTCGACCTCACCCCCATCACCTCCGGCGACTGGTTCCACCACCGCCCGCCCTGAACTGTCACACCGTGCCGGTGACGCCGGTGCCAGGCACCCCGTAACCGGTTGCGCGGCGGGCTCCGCCATGCGAACATGTGTTCGTGTCCGGGCGATCCACTGCCACGATCCTGCACGCCGACCTCGACTCGTTCTACGCGTCGGTCGAACAGCGCGACGATCCGGCGCTGCGGGGTCGCGCCGTGACGGTCGGCGGTGGTGTGGTGCTCGCTGCCAGCTACGAGGCGAAAGCGTTCGGCGTCCGCACGGCGATGTCCGGCGGTGCCGCTCGACGGGTGTGCCCGAACCTGATCGAGGTCCCGCCGCGGTTCGAGGCGTACACCGAAGCGAGCAAAGCGGTGTTCGAGATCTTCCGGGACACGTCGCCGATCGTCGAGCCGATGTCGATCGACGAAGCATTCATCGATGTCGCAGGTCTGTGGCGTGTGTCCGGTACACCGACCGAGATCGCCACCCGCCTGCGGGTGCGGGTGGCGGACGAGGTCGGGTTGCCGCTCAGCGTCGGGGTGGCGCGCACCAAGTTCCTGGCCAAGGTCGCCAGTGCGGTGTCGAAGCCCGATGGGTTGCTGGTGGTGGAACCCGACGGCGAACTCGAGTTCCTCCACCCGTTACCGGTGCAGCGGCTGTGGGGAGTCGGAACGGTCACGGCCACCAAGCTGCACGAACGTGGCCTCCACACCGTCGCCGACGTCGCGGCGCTGTCACCCGAGACGCTGGTTGCGATCGTCGGGCGGTCGATGGGTCACCAACTCCATGCACTCGCCCACAACCGCGACGCCCGACGGGTGACGACGGGGAGACGACGTGGGTCGATCGGCTCACAGCAAGCCCTCGGTCGTCGCCTTCGATCGCGCGACGAGATCGACGTCGTGCTGTGGCGACTCGTCGATCGGATCACGGGCCGCATGCGCAAGGCCGACCGGGTTGGTCGGACGGTGACCTTGCGCTTCCGCTTCGACGACTTCACGCGCGCCACACGTTCACACTCGTTGCCGGACGCCACGGCAGGCACTGCCACGGTGCACGGCACCGCTGCAGCCGTTCTCGATGCTGCCTGGCCACTCGTCGAGACGAAGGGCATCACGTTGCTGGGTGTGTCGGTCGGCAACCTCACCGATGTCGATGCGGTCCAACTGGTGCTGCCGTTCGAGCGAACCGAGTCCGAACAACTCGACGTCGTGACCGACGCTGTCCGGGCCCGTTTCGGCCGAGGTGCGCTCCAGCGCGCCACCACCCTTCGCGGAAACCAGGGCGTCCAACTCCCCATGCTCGCTGATTGATCGAAGGCAGGTTCCTGGGAGTTCCAGTCAGCCGATGCCGACTGCGGACCAGGCGGCGAGCAGCACCAGCAATGCGGTTGCGACCACCGCGAGCACCTTCACGGACCGTCGCAGCCGCCAGCCGTCGTCGATCGGCGCCACGATCGCGTCCATGCTGCGAACGATGGCGGTGTACGTGGCGACCAGCAGTACCGCGCCGAAGACGGACCGTGGTGTGACGCCGTTCCCGACGAGATCGACGGCGATGGAGATCGGAATCGGAATGGCGAGCACCAGGAACAGGACCCTCACGGCCCTGGGCCAGTCGGAGCGCGACCTCGCGACCGACGCCCCGAACACGGTGGGCAACATCATTGCGCCCGCCCCTGCGAAGATCGGCAGTGTCAGGACCGCCGCCACGACGCGGGCGACGGTGGTCCATCGCCGCCCCGCGCCGGCCCGTCGCACGGCCCAAACCATGCCGTGTGCGGCGCCCATCACGGTGAACGCGAGGACGATGAAGATCGTTCCGCTCCACGAGAACTCGGGGTCGTCGCTGATCAGCCGCATCCACCACCGCGCCACGACACCGAGCGCAAAGCCGGCAAGCGGGCCGATGAGCACGATCTGCCACGGAGGCAGACGTCGTGCGGCGAGGAGTGCGTCCGACTGGATCGGCGATCGATCAGAGAGCGTCGTCATGTTCAGACGGACGCTCTGCGCGCCTCGCCAGGTGACCGACGTGACATGTGGCCGCCGTGTCACCCGTCCGATGGGTTCGTTCGTCCGTGTCGACTCGGAGTTCGACCGAAGCGGTGGGAACCTGCCTTCGTCGCCCGAATGATGGGCCGGGCCGACGCCCACCTACATTCGGCGCAATGAGCGCACGAGATCGACTGTCCGGCCCGTCCAACCTCGGAGTCTGGTACTTCACCGACGCCATGGCTGTCGGCCAGGCAGCAGAGGCGGCCGGCCGGATCGAGTCGCTCGGGTACTCGACGCTCTGGGTGCCCGACACGGTCGGACGTGATCCGTTCGCACATCTCGCCTGGCTCGGGTCCCAGACGTCGACGCTGCAGTTCGCCACCGGCATCGCCAGCATCTTCTCGCGTCACCCGGGGCCGATGATGCAGGCCGCGAACACGCTTGCCGAACAGACCGGAGGTCGATTCGTGCTCGGGTTGGGCGTCAGCCACGAGCCGATGGTCGCCGGCCTGCGCAAGCTCGACTACTCCAAGCCGCTCACGCAGATGCGCGCCTACCTCGAGGCGATGGACGCCTCGCCGTACAGGGCGGTGCCGCCCACCGAGCCGTTCATCCGCCTCCTCGCGGCGCTCGGCCCCAAGATGCTCGAGTTGTCAGCGACAGCGACCGACGGCGCGCATCCCTACTTCGTGACGCCCGAGCACACCGCAGAAGCCCGGGAGGCGATCGGTCCGGACAAGCTGCTGTGCGTCGAGCAGAAGGTGATCCTGTCGAGCGACGCCGAGGCGGCACGCGCCGCTGCGAACGTCCAGATCGATCGCTACGCCGGCCTGCCGAACTACCGCAACAACTGGAAGCGCATCGGGTTCAGCGACGACGAGATCGAGCAGCGTGCGCACCGTTTCGTCGACCATGTGATCGTGTGGGGTGACGAGGACCGCGTCCGCGCCGGCATCCAGGCCCACTACGACGCCGGCGCCGACCACGTGTGCATCCAACCGGTCTCCACCGAGGGCCCCGTCACCCTCGATTGGAACGTGCTCGAGGCCCTCGCCCCCAACGCCTGACGAGGAACGGGACAACACGGGTCAGACCCGTGTTGTCCCGCTCATCCGCCTGCGCCGAGTCGGTCGAAGATGTTGCGGGTGATCTGCTCGACGGCGCGATCGCGCTCGGCGAGGCCCCACACCCACTCCGTGGAGCCCGAGGTGATCACCGTGCCGCCGCCTGCGGAGACGTACGAACCGAGCACGGCGTGGCCGTGGGCGATCCGCTCGACCGCCTCGGGACTGCGCTCGTCGAACAGGCGTGACGAGATGAATTCGATCTCCGACGGTTCGTGCGACGCAGGAGGTCGCGATGCCGTGGTCCTGGTGAAGTGGGCAGCCGGCGCGGTGCCGAGGATCTCGAAATCGGGCGGTGTGCCGTCGGAGCCGGTCGGGTACGGGAGGCCGTCGACGTAGGTGAAATCGCAGCCGTCGCACTCGTACCCGACGATCGTCGCCGACGCGCCGAGCACATCGCCGTAGTCGAGGCCGGTGCCGTCGAACATCCAGTGCTCCGGTCGGTGCAACGTGTACCCGCCGGCGCCTCGCGTGACCCGCTTGCCGATGCGGTGGTAACCACCGCGGCTGAAGCTCACGCCCGTCATGTGGTTCTCGGGTCGCTCGAGGAGGTGATCGGACCAGATCGTCGTCAGCTCCGCCTGGCGATCGGTGCCGAACACCGGATCGCGTTTGAACATGCCCTTGAAACCGATCATCGTTCCCGCCGGGCCCGATCCGTCGTCGCCGGTCGGATCCTCCAGGCGAACCTGCCAGAACGCCGTGTTGCCCGAGAAGAACGATGCATTGCCACCCCTCGAAATGAAGCCCTCGACCGTGTCGCGCATCGGCGCCGACCAGTACTCGTCGTGGCCGATCGAGAGGTACAGCGAGTAGGGCGAATCGGGTCCGAGCAGTTCGGAGTGTTCCTCCAGATCCGCGTTGGTCACCACGTCGATCGCGTACCCCTCGCGCTCGGCCCATTGGGCGAAGGGCTCGCTCCAGTTGGGCCACCCGGCGGACCCACCCCACGGCGACAGATGGTTCAATCGCAGGTAGCCGACGTGGCTCGCCGACCGGTGATCGGGCGGGTGCAACGACGTCACCCGCTGGCCGGCCCCCGGAGGCTTGGAGAGGTAGCCGGGAGACATCGGTCGCAGCATCGAGACCTGAGTGGCACCGCTGTAGAGGTTGCGGCCGCCGAAATCGTTGTACGCGTGCCAGGTGTTCGTGTCGATCGCCCACAGGATCGTGGACGTGGTGGTGGCAGGATCGGGCCGCACGACGAAGAACGCCCGGCTCTCGCGACGCTTGCCGTCGACGTCGATCGAGAGCAGCACCTCGTAGTACCCCGAACGCCAGTCGGCGTCGACGGCGATCTCGGATGCGACCGGCCAGCGGCATCCGTGCTCGGACGCGTCCAATGGCGTCGGATGATCGCCGGCAGGGATTTCGTCCTCGCCGAACACGACGGTTCGCGTGGCGCCGATTCTCGCGACCTCCACCGAGACCGGTCGTTCGCCGGCCGACGACACGTGGAGCGCGACTCGATCACCTCGGCCGACCGATTGCGGCCAGCAGTACCCCGTCACCGTCTCGAATGCCATGGCCGTGACCCTACGCGGCAGCGCGCGTCGAGCTCACACGCCGATGCCGTTGCGGGTGTCGAGGATCCGCACCGGATTCGACCTCGGCACGAAATCGGAACCCGCCGCGAAGAACCCCGCCACATCCGCCAACACATCCACCGTCGAGTAACTGAACACACACACACGACCACCCACCCCCGGCCGCGCGATCACCACATTCGCAACCGTCTGCCCCGCCGCATAATTCAGATTCGACGCCTCCGGACGCGACTCACCACACGGATACACCGTCGCAAACCCCGCCTCGCGCGCATTCACCACCGTGAAATTCAACGCCACCGCCGCCGCATCCAACGGCACACCACCAACACCCGCCACCCCCAACTCCAACGTCGCACCAGCTGCGAGCGAGCCGAGTCGGAGCTTGCGCACCTGCGACGAACCGTTGAGCGTGTAGTACAGCGACATCCCCGTCGACTCGGACACGAACGCCATGTCGGTCAGACCAAACGCACCCGTGAGGATGGGGGCGTCGAAATCGACTGCGCCGCTCGCGGTCCGCACCCAGACCTTGCCGGCTCCGCCGTCGGCGAACAGGTAGCCACCGGCGAGTGCCGGCCACACACCGGGCGGCACGAAGGCACCCGCGGTGATGAACGTGCCGATCGAACGCGGGTAGTCGACGATCGGATCGGTGACCCCCGCCGGTGGGCCTGCGCACGGCGGCTGTTGGCCCTGTGGGCAACGGCCCTCGCGCGCATTCCACCCGTAGTTCGCGCCGGGCAG
>JBGTIA010000366.1:0-23874 GCA_041745835.1 Ilumatobacteraceae bacterium
ACAGCCCTGCTCCGCCTGTACGAAGCCACCCGGGCCGTCGCAGCGGCGCCGTAGGTGTCCGCCGGTGCTGCTGCGTTCGCCGACGACCACGACCGAACACGCCGTCGGGCGGCCACAGCCAAGCCCTATACGCGCCGCAGAATCACGGCCCGCCCGAGATCCGGACCACTCGGCTTCGGCCCGAGTCCAGCGTCACGTAATCCCCCTACCAAGTGGGCGTTCGAGGGCAGGGCGGCCTTGCGCTGTCGTAGCTTGGCAAGGTGAATCGGGTGGTAGTCGTCGGCGGTCCCGGGTCCGGGAAGTCGTCGGTCGCGGCGCACGTCGCCCAGTTGCTGGGCGTGGCTCATGTTGAGCTCGATTCGCTGTGGTGGGGACCGGGTTGGGTGCCGACTGGACGCGACCAGCTGCGTGGCGGCCTGAGCGATGTGCTCAGGATTGACCGATGGGTCATCGACGGCAACTACATCGACGAAGTCGCTGACCTGGTGTGGCCGCGTGCCGATGTCATCGTGTGGCTCGACCCGCCTCGTCGTGTCGCAGTCCGGCGCGCGGTACGACGGTCGGCTCGTCGGGTCTGCTCTTCGGAGACACTCTGGAATGGGAACCGCGAGTCGCTGACGTCGTTGTCGCCGAGATCGATCGCCAGTCTTGTGAGGCGCTGGCCAAGCTATTCGGAGAGGATCGCCGCTGCGCTCGTCGACGTCGGAATCCCTCTCGAGCGAGTCGAGCACGTGCGCTCCAATGCCGAGCTGGAGCAGTGGCTCCACGACCTCTGAGCAATCCGGGAGACGGGGCTCAAGAGCCTCGACCAGCCTCGTCGGCCCGTTTGATCATCGTGATCACGTCGGCAGTCGAGCGGACGTCACCGAAGGAGCGGTAGATCGTGTAAAGGGTCGCGTTGAGGTCCCGATCTCGGCGCGCTGCGTTGGCGTCCGCGACCATGATCGTGCGGTAGTCGAGAGTGCTGGCATCTCTGGCTGTTGCCTCACAGCACACATTCGCGACTGTTCCGGTGACGAGCACGGTGTCGATGCCACGGTGCTGGAGCAGTTCGTGAAGCACACAGCGACCGGGGAAGAATGCGCTGGAGGCGCTCTTCTCCACGAAGACGTCGGCGTCGTCGGTGGCGAGCTCGGCCCACACTCGCTCTCGGGGAGTTCCCGTTCCCCCGGAATTTCGGTAAAGCTCCTCGATGCGTGGGCCGAGGAGTTCCTCCTTCATCGCAGACCGCTCCCAGGGAGCTGGGACGACCCACGCGACGGTGCCACCGGCTCGACGCAACGCATCGGCCAATGCGTTGACGTTTGGCACGATGCCTCGGGCGTAATCGTTCCCGTCGATGAAGAAGGCAACGAGGTCGACCACGACCAGCGCCGTGCGGACAGGGTCGACTGACTCGAACGCATGCCGGCGCCCCCGGCGCTCCTCTTGACGCAGGTACTCGCGCTCTTCGATCAACCAGTCGTGCTGCACCTTGAGAAGCCTCGCGCAACACACGGGGTCCGTTCCCTCCCGCGTCATGGACGCGAGAGGGAAGGGTTTCTGTCGCCGCCGTCGCGACTGATCTCGTGAACGCGATTGGAGGTTGCCGTCCAACGCACAGGTGCTGCTCGCTGCACGGGTAGGTTCGGTTCGTGACGAGGCGTCCGCAGGTTCCTGCGCAGCTCGATGCAGTGATCGACCCGATGCTGGACGATGAGTCGAGCTGGGAACGCTGCGAACTCACTGGCGAGTCCACCGGCGACGCCCCTGTCGATGTCGAGTTCAGCGAGTGCGCCATGCGGTCCTTACGTCTGACAGGCGCACGCTTCGTTCGCCCTCGAATCCGCGATTGTCGCTTCGAGCACTGCGAGCTCTCGGGCGTCGTCTTCGAAGACGCCGTCTTCGAGCGCGTCGAGTTCGTCGACTGCCGGTTATCGGGAGCCGTACTTTCGGATGGCCGCCTACGACACGTCCATTTCCATCGGTGCCGAATGGACGGACTCGTCTTGCGCATGGTGTCGACGGTCCACCTCTCGATCGAGGAGTGCCAGCTGCCCGCGGCCGATCTGTACGGCGCTGATCTACGCAACGCCACCATCCTCGACTGCGATCTGAGCAGCGCTGACATCTCTAGCGCCCGGCTGTCCGGCGCCAGGCTTCACGGTTCCGACCTCGCTGACGCAGTCGGGGGTGCGGCGCTACGCGACGTGCAGATCGACGCCGGACAAGTTGTTCCTGTGGCGATGTTGGTGCTCGAAGACTTGGGCATTTCGATCACCGACCGGCCCACGACCTGAAACACCGCACCCCGCCGCGCTCCAGCGTGCCACCGGCAACCGGCTCGGTCGTGAGACATCGCAACAAGAGACCAGCCGCGAAGTGACGGTCGAAGGCACTCCATATCAGCCGCCCGGTGACCCGATGGCGCTTCAGCAACTCGCGCCGCATCGCTGCCCAAGTAGCGCACCCGGGAATCGCGTCTCCCACCCGGCGTTCGGTGGCAGGGTTTCAGATCGCCGCAATCCGCCGCTGAAGCGCAGGCACCCAGTGACCGCGATAGCGCTCCTGGAGGTCCGCTCGCGTCCAGTCGGCGCTGGTCACCTCGCGCCGACAAGCCGCCGTCCCACAGCGGCACTTCATCGTGAAGCCGTTGGCACCTGAGATGGTGGCGTAGTCGAGGGTGGCTTCGTCGCCCGCAGTCACATCTATCCGCGTTGCGATCTCGTACGGGCCGACGAGCCAGAGCGTCGGATCGCAGCTGTGGTTGCCGAAGTGGATCTGTGTCCTCGGCGGCAGAACCAGGTGGGCGTCGTCGTACACCGTGATCGTGTCCACATACGGTTGGGTGGCGTCGGTCTCCGCTCGACGGATCAACGCGTCGAGTTCCGCTGACGAGACGAGGCGCCCGCCGAGCCGGAGCACATTAGTCCCGGCGGGAACGTCGCCGGTAAAGAAGAGACCTCGACCTGCGATCACTGAGTCGCGCACGGCGAGTCGCTCGTCGAACCACACGTCCACTGGCGGCGCGAGACGATCCTCCACGTCGCAAGGATTGCATGCCAAGAAGTACCGCACCCTCCCAACGGTCGCCGGAGATGCGTGACGGTTCTGCTGCGGCTGGTGGAATGTGCCTCTCGGGCACAACGGCGATCGACCACCATGGGCGACATGGTGTCATTGACCCGCCTCGTCATGATCAGACACGGTGAGTCGAGAGCTCAAGCGGCCGGAATCGTGTCGGGCCATCGCACCTGCACCGGACTCAGCGATCGCGGTTTCAACGAAGCCCGATCGCTGGCGACGTACCTCGCTCACAGCGTTGAACTCGCCGACGTCGATGCGATGTACACCAGCCTGTTGCTCAGGGCACAACAGACCGCGACGGCGATCAGCGCGGCGATCGGTGGACCTGGCATCCACCGCGAGTGCGCTTGGTGCGAGATCCATCCCGGCGTCGCCGAGGGACTGACGTGGGACGAGATGCGCGTTCGGTATCCACCGTCGGGCGACCCCGACGATCCCGTCGCCCCGCGATTGCCGCAGATGGAGACCTGGGCCGAGATGTACGACCGGGTCGGCCAACGTTTGCGCGAAGTCAGCCAACAACACGCCGGCGCAACCGTCGTCATCGTCACCAGCGGTGGTCCCATCGGCGCCAGCTTCGTGACGTTCGGCGGCGCGAGCTTTCAAGAGGGCATCACGTTCACCAGAGCGACCAAGAACACGTCGCTGACTGAGTGGCACTGCGACGACCGGGCATGGACGCTACGACGTCACAACGACACACCACATCTCCCACCCCGTGATTTCAACAACTGAGGGTCAGCCGACGGTATGGGGAAGCCATTGCGCGCGTGTGAGACTCTCCTGCGTGGTTTGGTGGCCCGAGGACGAGTGGCAGCGAATGCTGGCCGGTGAGGACTGCCCGATGTGCAGTGACGCGCAGCTGCCGACGAACCCGCACGGCGACCTGATCGCAGAGACTCGCTCGACGTACGTGCGGCTCTGCGTGAACCAAACTCAAGCTGGCTACTGCGTGGTGATCTCGAAACGGCACGTCGCCGAGTTGCACCACCTGTCATCTGCTGAACGAAGCGGGTTCGTCCATGATGTCGCCGCTATCGGGCAGGCCATTTCTGAGCTGTTCGCCCCGGTGAAGCTGGCGAACTTGATGATGGGTTTCCGGATGCCCCACCTGCACTGCCACGTCTATCCGCAGTATCGGCACGACGACCCTTTCGCGCTCATCGACCCGCAAGACGGTGACGTCCGCCTCTCCTCGGCTGAGTGGTGTGATCGGTTGGACTCGATCCGGGAGTCGTTTGCCAGATATCTGTTGTAGCGGAGCATCCGCCGACCGGTCTTTCTCGTGGTCAGTTCGACGTTAGGGGGCCGTCGTTCGCGCACCCTTGCAGCGCGCGACGTGTCACCCTGTCGGGATGGCTCGACGGCAGGTGATGGTGATCGGACATCGAGGCGCGTCGCACGACTCTCCGGAGAACACCCTGTCTGCGTTCGTGCGTGCGCTCGATCTGGGTGCGAACGGCTTCGAGTTCGATGTCCAACTGACGAGCGATGGCCATCCGATTGTGATCCACGATGCGATGCTCGACCGGACGACCACGGGTTCGGGGCCGGTGTTCGCTGCCAGCGTGGACGAGGTTCGGGCGTTGGACGCTGGTGAGTGGTTCGATGCGAGTTTCGTGGGCGAGAGGGTGCCGCTGCTCGACTCGGTGCTCGCGCTGCCTGCCCAGGTCTTCGAACTCGAGATCAAGACCTGGGGGCGAGCGGTCCTTGATGTCGTAGTCGATGCGGTCGATCGGGCGGGCGTCTTCGATCGGGTGAAGTTCACCGGGTGGAACCACCCGATGCTGTGCCGTCTGAAAGCCGAACGGCCCGATGCCACGATCGGCCTGTTCGCGCAACGACCCCAGCCGTGGATGAATGACGCTGTCTTCGAGCGCTGTGTACTGGGAACAGCGGAGACCGCTGGTTTCGACGTGGCTCATGTCTACGCCGGTGCTGTCACCGGACGGATCGCATCGGGTCTTTGCGACCTGGGCTATGTGGTCCACGCGAACGACGCGGTGGGACGTGATGAGATTCTTCGTGCGCTGGATGCTGGCGTTCACTCGATCTCCACCAACGATGTTGCGCTGGCAATGTCGCTGCTCAATGGTTCCGGCGCTTGACCGTCGCTGCATCATCCCTGTGTTCGGGTCGAGGGCACTCGATAACACCCGCCCCGTAACCCGGTGGCGCCCCAGGAACTCGCGCCGCATCGCGGCCCTTACCGAGTGCCCCATAATCCCGGGCCGCGGTGGCCCCGACAGCGTCCCCAAACGCCGGGAGACGGCGTCCTGATGATCGGTGCCGACGGGGGCCACGCAGGGAAGCCGTCGACGTCGCCAGGATGGCCGCAAGCGGGCAGATCGCCGTGGCCATCGTTGTCTTGGGTTCGTTTCGGTTCTTGTGGTTGTTCTGGTTCAGTCGTTCCAGACCACGGAGCACGCAGGCGGCGCCGCTCAGAAGTCGTCAGCCAAATAGCCCTCCGAGGGTGAGAGACCTCGTAGTGCGTCGGAGCGAATCTGGGCCGCCAGGCGCTCGCCAATTTCGGCGCGGCAAACGAGCTCCTCCACGACCTCGGCGCTGAACATGTCGGCTCGGCCAGTAGGGCTTCGAAGTCGCGCCGCGAGCTCGCCCACCGTTGCGTGTCGCAGGTCAGCCAGTCGTCCGGTCATGAGAGCACACCGTAGGCGCATGGCAGGATGCGCACGGCGGGCATTTCGTGCCGAGGCGCGTTCCGATTTCCTGACGCCGTCACGAGAGCCGATTCTGACTTTCTGTCCTCTGCGTCGTTGCCGGTTCTGGGTTTCGTGACGTAGCCGTCCAGAAATCGTGTCTTCACACACGCCACTTCGGCGGCGGCGAACAGCAGGTGAGGGGCCAAGGGCCATTCCCGACTCTTGGATGACTCCGAGGTGTCGGTCACGGCGCGCCGAATGCGGCAGGCCACTCGCTCGCGCTAGCGAAGCTCCTGCGCGGAGTTACGAGCGTTCACCCGCCAACGAAGCGTGGCGCTTCGTCTGTGAGTCAAAGCCGACGTTGCCACAGCGCCCGCCAGGAGTATTGGTCTACGCTAGGTGTAGGAAAGGTGACAGATACCTATACACTTTGACCCGGAGCGACTCGGCTCCTCATCACCAGGAGGTTGATATGAACTCAGACAAGTACCAGATGTTGCCGGTGCTCGAGAAGGACATCCCTGCGGTGTTCGCGTTGCTTGCCCGACTGAACCCGACCGGGACCGCGTCGCCGGCCGGGACCGCGTCGCCGACGGTCACGGACGAGACAGTTGATGTTCCCGACAACGGGACGTGGTCGCTCCCCGAACTCGAAGAGTTGCGCGCCAAGTGCAATGCCCGAACGAGGGCCATCTTGTCGTGCGTCGCCAGTGCGAGCCTTGCCGACACGGAAGCCAGCTACAACGACCTGCTCGAGGCGGGACGCCCGCACGCCAATGAGCCGGCCAGCTACGGCTTCAACAATCTGCGCGCGGACCTCGCATGGATCGCCAAGTACTCAAAGAAGGTGAAAGGTGCGAACGTCTGGCCGCTCACTTTCCGTCAGCTCGGAGCTGAGCACCCCAAGGGCGAACGGATCCTGTACAAGATGCCTGCAACGATCGCGCAGTGGTGGCTGGAGACCGACCAATGACCGGGCGCTCCAATGGTGCGGTGACGACCGGGGGCTGTGCTTCGCCCCCGACGGGCGAGGCGAACCGGTTGCGTCCGGTGGCCGAACCGCCCGACGTCCAGCAACTCGTCGCAGCGACGTCGGCGCTCGTCGCAGATCTGCATCGAGTTGTCGAAGCGCTCGAAGCGCTGCACCCTGGCCGAAAGTTCACCCCAGACGGTCACCTCGTCGGATCCCTCGGCGAGGTGGCAGCGGTCGCCCTGTTCGACATACAGCTCCACAACGCATCGAACAAGGGATGTGACGCCGTTTGCCCCGACGGCCGCACGGTCGAGATCAAGGCCACCTACGGTTCGAGAGGCGTCGCCGTACGGCAATCGTCACACGGGATTGCTGATGCGCTGGTCGTGTTGAAACTGTCGAAGGATGGCAGTGTCGAGGTCGTCTTCAACGGCACCTACGGCGTCGCTCACGCCCTCGTTCAGGACAAGCCCGCCGCATCGAACGGCCAGGTTTCGATGCGGTTGTCGAGCCTCCGCGCGCTCGACGCCAGCGTTCCGGCCGGTGACCGTGTACCGAGACGTTCCTCATGATCGCCCGCGACGGACAGTGACGGGTGGTCCGTTTCCCTCAGGCCCTCATTCGATGAGGGCGCCCTGAGTGATCGCGTCCGAGGTCCTGCCACGGAACTGGCGGCCGTTGTTGAGGAGGCCGCGGGCGATGTCCCAGCCTGCTTTGGTGGTGGGGCGAATGGCGCGGTCGGCGAGGAGTTCGTTGACGTGGAGCGAGTCCTTCGGGGCGAGGGAGAGTTCGCAGTCGGCTTCGCAGCTGAGTTGGTAGTTGTCGGCGAGTTCGATCATGTCGCTGCATTCCGCAATGGTCGTCGCGGCTGCGATGAAGTCGTGGAGCACGATGCTGCGAGCACGTGGCCCGTCTTGGGATCGGAGAAGTTCGCCGATGTCGACGCTGAGGCGCATGGCGCGGTGGGCGTGAATGCTGTCGTAGCCGACGGCGGCGCTGGCTTGCATCACCCATACGACGACACGTCCTTTCGCATCTCCGACGGCGTAGGCGACATCGGTGGTCTCGTCAGTGGCTCCGCCGATCCGCCCGCCGTCAGTGGGGCCGAACTTGGTGCGCGTGGTGCGGGCTGCGAGATCGTGGAGGTGCTGGTCGGTGAGCGGCCTGTCGCTTGCAGCTGTGGGCCGGAAATCGATGATGGTGATGCGCTGGTCGTTGCGGTTGTGCACGCTCGTTGCGGGGCGATCGGGATACACCGTCGGCACCGGGTGTTGTACTGGCGCGAAGACGTGTTCGGCGTCCGCGGGTACGTGCACGCGGGCAGTGGAACGGCGGGGCGATTTGGGCTGGGCTGTCGCTTGTTTGCGGCGTTGCTTCTCGGAGGCGTTGCGGGCGCTCTTGCACTTCTTGCAGTAGGTGCGGTCGTTGCCGTCGAGGGGCTGTCCGCAGCCGCACAGCCCGGACGTCGCACCGTCAGGTCGGGGGGCGGCCTGGACTGTGCAGGTGGCTCCTTCGAGGTAGCGGACCAGCTTGTCGGCGTTGCCGTGTTGGATGTAGTAGGCGGCCGCGTACAGGTCGCCTGAATTGTGCAGCTTGATCTCCTTGTAGGCGACGCCGAGTAGGTTGGCGTGGTACGTGATGCAGTGGTGGCGGAGTTGGGTGGCGAGCGCGATGTTGAGGGCCTTGCCGCCGTGGGGCGGGTGTTGTTTGACAATCTTCGGGTTCCGGACGCGGAGCTCTGCGAGGATTGCGTTGTCTCTTGCAGGTCGGCCGCTACTCGGGCGGGTCAGCGCCTTGGTGACAGCGCCGGCCTTTCGACGCGGCATCCAGGGAAACGCGTCGAGACGCAAGATGGCAGCGGCGGCGGGGTCCGCGGCGGGGATGGTAGGGGTGGGGTTCATGGCTGCGGATCGTTCGGGGTGTCAGTGGTGGTGCAGACGGGTCGCGGCTTGCCTCCGCTGAGTTGGTGGTGGAGGTCGGTGTGGCGGAACCAGACGGAGGCGTTTTCGCCGATGATGAATCCGACAGCCACCCACCACATCGGCAGGTCATCAGCTCGTGATGCGCGACCGTGGTTCTTGTTGTCCAAGTAGCCCTGGAAGACGCTGTTGAGGGACTCAGGGTTTTGGCGGACGCCGTGCATGACAGCGAACGACGCGGACGGTTCCGGCAGCGGTCGCACGTAGTTCTCGATCCGGCGGAGATCGCTTCGCGGTTCGATACCGGTGGGGCGATGTTCGAGCCACAGATTGATCCGCTCGCCGGTGGCGGCGCAACGCAACTGGTAGCGCGTCAAGCTGACATGGTTCGCGTCGTCGGGCGCCGGGGCTGACGTTTTGGTCCAGACGTGGACGGTGCCGGTGAGTGGCGCCAGGGGAGACGGGACCGGGATCTCCGAGCCGAGATCGTCGTCGAACAACTCGACGAGGTTTCCGTCGTCGCCGGCGAGAAGGTGGATGCATTCTGTGCCGTCGGTTGCGCGGTGGACGACGTGGCCGAGCAGGGCGTGGGTTGACGCGCGGGCTTCGCCGTGATGGCGTGACAAGCCGGCGCGTTCGGCGAGGAAGCTGTTCGTGGCTGAGTGCGTGAGACGATGCCGAGGTTGTCGGACACCGAACGCCGGTCCACCGAGCGCGTGGATCTCGACTGCGTCTGCGCTGGTGATGCTGCGGTTGCGGTTGACGACGACGACGCCGGTGGCGTCGAAGATGAGATCGCGCGACTGCGGTTGTTGTGCCATGTCGTACGCGAACAGGTGCAGCGCACCGTTCAGCGTGTTGCCGAGATCGATGATCGCGTCTCGACCGATCGGTTCCTCGCCGGTGCCTGCGGGCACCTGGACGACATCGAGGACCACTCGGGTGTGGGGCTGATCGAACACCTGTGTCAGGGTGAAAATGTGGTTCCTGCCGATCTTGCGTTTCTTCGGGTCGATGTCTTTGTCCTTGTCGTCCACGAATGAGTCGAGATTGCCCGCGCCGAACCTCGGGTCGACTCGCGCCTTGAGCGGGTCGAGCGCTTTGGAGTGGGCGCGGATCCGAGTGATCGCGCCCTCGTCGTCGGTCGTGACGACCTCGCGAACCTTGGTTTGTGGCTTGACGGTCGTCCCGTCTGCTTCGGCGATGCTGCGCGGGTCGACGCGTGTCGGGTCTGGGGCGATACCGGTCGGGAACTGACCGAAGCCGCGAGCCAGCGACCCGTTCGTGTGGCGAAGTTGGCCGCGAAATAGGGGGACGTCCAGCTTGGGAAGACGGCTCCGTATCCAATACTCCTGGATTCCCTTGCGGTACGGGGTGCCGGGATGCCACGCGAGCTCCCAGCCGTGGACCGCGACGGCAGTGGCGGCGAGGTCGTTGAACCGGCTGCTATGGCTCAACCACTGATCGGTGCCGGCGCTGCTCGTGTGTAGCGCAACTGCATCGAACCACAAGTGCCAGACCGGCCCGAACGTCATTGCGCTGTCGCACGTGTCCTTCGGGAACTGGCGAAGCAGATGGTCGGCGAACTCGCCCAGCCCGGGCCACAGCATCAATGCGTACTTGAACGTTTCGTCGTCGAGGGCGCTGCTCGCAGCGACCCCGGCACGTGAGCCGAAACGGTCAAGCAGCGCGGTCGCGATGTCGTCATCGACGTCGAAGCTCATCGGAGCCGGACCGGATCCCGACGGGGCGCCGTCGTGGAGTGCGTAGCCGTCGGCGAGCACGGGCCGATCGGCGCCGACATGAATGTCGAAGCCAACGACAGCGAAGCCGTGATTGGAGCACGGAGTGAACGTGGCTGCTGGAGGGTGAATTTCGGGGGTTGAAGTGGTCATGAAAATCGACTGTGCACGCGCAACGTCAAAGCGCCCGCGCCACCCCAACTCGAGCCGTCGCAGACGCGTATCTGCGCCGACGGGTGGGCCGCGCGTGCAGCCCACGGACAACACGACACGTTCGGTTCGCCGCCTGGGACCGCCGGTGCGTGCGATACCGAAGGAGACCTTCCCATGACCGACCTCCAGACCCGTACTGGCGACCTGAACATCGACCTCGCCCTCGTGGCGTTCGACCCGGTGGCGACCCCGGCGAACAGCAAGACCTTGCAGGACATTCTCGACAGCCCACCGGAACTTGCGGCAACACTTGCCGGTCACGTCCGCTCCGACGCAGGTGCCCCGGACGGTGCCGTCTGCCAGGTCGTCGCGATCATCCACGAGATCGTCGATGCGTTCGGCCACCAAACGTTGCTGAAAACTGCCCCCGACCAATGGCTCGAGTTCATCGGTAGCGGCGACGACGCCTATGAGCGTGGCCTGGGTTGTCAGATCACCTACCGGTTGCTCCGTCTCCTCGGCACACCCTGCACCGAACGCTTCCCGCTCGCAGCCACACTCGCCCCCGACCGAGTTCCGCCCGCAGGCACGATCCAGATCGGGCGCGGCGGATACCCCACAAGACCAATGAGCGACCTCGAGATCGCCACGCTGCGCTACGCCGTCACCCCGCTACCAAAATTCGCCGTCAAACGCCGCAGCCAACACGGCCTCTTGCGCCGCAGCTATCACGTTTCCGCCGCAGCCGTCGGTTTCGTCGAAGCAATGCTGTCCACTGCCGAGCTGACACACGTCGAAGCCCAGTTCCTCGCCCCAGGCAGCACCGGCCGGCTCCTCACCCACCACGATCCGGCCGACCACACCCGTCCCCCGATCAACCTCGGCCCGTGGGCGAGCCACCAGGTCCACCAACTCCGCCGCCGCGACAACGGCGCCCAGACCGTCACAGACGGGCCGCTGCTCTACTCCGGTGGCAACCACCCCGACCACCTCACAGCAATCACCTCCACCAACAACGCCTTCCGACGCTCCCTGAGCGACTGCGGGCTCGACAACTCACACCTCAACAGCACCGCGGTGCGCCTGTGGGGAGCCCGCCAGGCGATCAACGCTGGCTCCGACCCCGCCGACGTCGCCCGCCGTCTCGCCCTCACCTACGGAAACGGCGACCCGGACACCACCCGCCTCGCGGACGCCCTGAGCTGATCCGCATTGGCCCAGGCCAGCTGCGGTCCACGCAACGAACGCTGCCGGACCAGCGACTGTTCGCCGACTCGGAGACTTGTCCCCATGGTCCATGCGCCAACGGGTAGGTCGACCGACAACCCCGTCGGCACCGAAACAAGGAGCACCACACAATGGGTTCACCACTCACCCCCGGCGCATCACGCCCGTCCACCACCACAACGGTGGTTCGACGCAGAGTTGCTGCGGCCGAATTGCGACTGCAGATCCAGATCGGCGACATGGCCGACCTCCTCGCAATCCTCACCGAAAAGTCGCACCAACTGTTGACCGAAAGCGGAACAGCCGATCTGGCCGCCTACCGGTCACGAATCAAGACGTTGGAGGCCATGAACGACGACATCATCGTGTCCGTCGAACGGCTCCGCGACCTGCTCGATGTGGGCGCCGACATCTTGCTCGTCACCGTCGGCCACTCGGTCTACGACACCCTGGCCCGAATCCTCGAGTCAGCGAACGCGCACGTCACAGCGCTCGACGACGGAGCCTGAACAACACCACGAGCGATGTGGGGGCGGCCGACCGGCCGCCCCCACACTTCGTCAACGCCCCGTGCAACCAGGCAGTCGAACGGCAACCACCGCGACGGCGTCACGGTGCGCCACCGCAAGCTTCTCGGCAACCGCGCAAACCGGTTCTCCTGCACTGACATTCACCCTCACCCCGTCGGTCCGCGTCGGGCAACACTCACGACGAGCCAGCAGCACTCCGCGAGCTGTCACTACCGCCACGATGTCGCCGTGACGCGTCGCGTACGCGACGACCAAGTCGGCACGGGGCCCCCACTTCGGTCGCGACTTGTTCATCGACGCCGAGCGTGCCGGGGACGTCGCGCGTTGCACTCGACCCGAGGCGTTCTCCCAGACGCAACGCATCCCGCGCCAGTCGGCTTGCGATGCAGAGTGCAAGCCGGACCTGGCGATACTTGAGCCCAGCGCCGCAGACTCAATGATGCGAAGGACCGTTCGACAGCACAGAGGGTCAGCGAACGAGTTCGGGCGCGGTACGGTCGAGGTGGAGTTGACGTGGGGTCAACGTCCAGTGATGGCGAGGGAGATCGACGCATGAAGCGGTTCAGGAAGCCGGCGGGCTGGGCGCTGAATGGCTGACGGGCCGCTGTTCATCGTCGACAACGGGGCGTCGGGACGGAACGGTCTCGACTACCTACGCGAGTGGTCCGAACTCGCCAAGGGCATCGACATCGCCACCGGCTTCTTCGAAATCGGCTCGCTCCTCGACCTCGACGGCTCCTGGCAGAAGTTCGACAGGATCCGGATCCTGATGGGAGACGAAATCTCTCATCGGAGCAGAAAGGCGCTGCTGTTGGCCGTCACGCAGCGCGCCACGGACCGCCTCGATGACAGCATCGAAGACGACAAGGAACGTGACCCGTTTCTGACGGGCGTCGATGCGATCGTGTCTGCGCTGGCGTCCGGCCAGATTGAGGTGCGCGTCTACAACAAGGACAAGTTCCACGCGAAGGCCTACATCACGCATGGCCGCTTCGAAGTCATCGGTTCCCAGGCGCTAGTCGGCTCTAGCAATTTCACACGGCCGGGGCTGACCCAGAACGTCGAGCTGAACATCAAGATCGAGAGCAGCTCAGAGGTGGCACAGCTTCAGGAGTGGTACGAACACCACTGGGACGCCGCCGTCGACATCTCGCCGGATGTCGTGAGAGTGATCCAGCGTCACGCGCAGGAATTCAGTCCGTTCGAGGTCTACGCACAGGCGTTGCGCTCGATGTTCGGCGAGCTGGAGCCGACAGCCAGCGACTGGGACCAACATCACTCGAAGATGTTCCCGAAGCTCGACCGTTACCAGCAGGAGGGGTACTGGGCGATGGTCAACATCGCCCGCCAGCACGGCGGCGCGCTGCTTTGTGACGGGGTCGGTCTGGGCAAGACGTACATCGGGCTGACCCTCCTCGAGCGACTCGTCCTCTACGAAAACAAGCGAGTCGTGCTCTTCGCCCCGAAGTCCGTGAAGGACTCGGTCTGGGTTCCCGAACTGAAGCGGCACCTGCCCCACATCGGCGGTGTCGACGGATCGGCCGACTTCTCCAACCTGTCGGTTTTCAGCCACACCGACCTGACGCGAGCACTCGAGTTTCCTGAACGGTTCGAGCGGATCACCGAACTGGCAGACGCAGTGGTCATCGACGAGGCCCACCACTTCCGCAACACGGGCAAGCGGGGAGACCCGGAAGATCTGTTCTCACGTTCTCGCTACTACAAGCTGTACGACCTGATCGGTGGAGGGCGACACAAGAGCTTGTTCATGCTCACGGCTACGCCCATCAACAACTCGCTCAATGATTTCAAGCATCTCGTCGAGTTGTTCAGCCGTGGCGACGACGCGCACTTCTCACGCACCCTCGGTGTCACAAGCTTGAGCGGACGGCTCAACTCGATCACCAAAACCCTCAAGCAGCAACTCGGTGCCGAGGTCGCCGAGGCGGAGGTGGCCGAGGAAGCAGCCGAACTGCTCAGCGGTGATGACTTGTTCCAGGGTTTGGTGGTCCAGCGCAGCCGGGCCTACGCGCGAGCGAGCCAGATTCAGGAGACCGGCGACGCCGCGGCGTTCCCGACCCGCAAAGACCCCCAGGTCGCCGAGTACTCCATCAAGAAGAGCTACGGAAAGCTCCTCGATCTTGTCGACTCAGCGTTCCAGAAAGACAAGCCGCTGTTTGCGCTGCCGATGTACTACCCCCTCGCCTACTACACGGGCCCTGACACCTCGATCGACCCATTGGAGTGGAACCGGCAGGCCCAAGTGGTGGGTCTCATCCGCACCAACTTCCTGAAGCGGTTCGAGAGCTCTGTGTACGCCTTCGAGCTCTCATGCGATCGCCTGCTCCGCAAGCTGCTGGCGTTCGTCAACGTGAACAGCGAGACGCCTGCCGAGCAGAAGCGCTACGAGCGGTGGGTGGATCAACACCAGGAGATGCTCACCCAGGCTCGCGTCCGACAGCTCACACTCTGGGGCGGTGACGAGGAGCCCGAAGAAGAGAACGAAGACATCGTCCCGCCTGAACTGCTGGAGAAGGCAACACAACTGCTGCGAGACGAGTACAACGTGCCCGAGATCCTCGCCGAGACCTATCTCGACCTCGACCAGATCTCCACGTTGCTCGACGAATCGCGCTCATTCGAGCCATCGCACGACGACAAGCTCAAAAAGCTCGTGCGCCTGCTCAAGTCAAGAGACCTCGCCGGTCGCAAGGTCCTCATCTTCACCGAGTTCGCCGACACGGCCCGTTACCTGCGTAGAGAACTCGAGAAGGCTGGAATCCAAGGAGTCGCCCAGCTCGACAGTGGGTCCAAGACGAACCGGGCTGACGCAATCCGAAGGTTCTCGCCGTACTACAACGGACTCACGTCGGCGGCACTAGCCGCGGCTGGTGAGAAGGAAACGCAGGTTCTCATCGCCACCGACGTGCTCTCTGAGGGCTTGAACCTCCAGGACGCGACCCGCCTCGTCAACTACGACATCCACTGGAACCCCGTTCGTCTGATGCAACGGATCGGCCGCGTGGACCGACGACTCAGCCCCGATGTCGAAGCCCAACTCGTGGCAGACCACCCCGAGTACGCCGAGCATCGCGGTGCAATCTCCTTCTGGAACTTTCTCCCACCAGACGACCTTGACACTCTGCTGCGGCTATACGGCAAAGTGAGCCACAAGACGCTGCTCATCTCCAAGACCCTCGGCATCGAAGGCAAGAAGCTCCTGAAGCCCGAAGACGACTACGCAGCGCTGAAGGAGTTCAATGCCGCATACGAGGGTCAAACGACCGTTCAGGAGCAGCTCCACCTCGAGTATCAAAAGCTCCTGGACGAACACCCTGGACTCGAGGATCGCTTGGCGGGGCTGCCGCGGGGGATCTTCACGGGTCGCGAACACACGACAGCAGGTAGCGCCGGCGTGTTCTTGTGTTACCGGCTGCCAGCACTGGACACCGAGTCGAACGAGTACACACTCGAAGCAGGCGCCACGCGTTGGTACTACCAGCCACTCCCGGACGGCGCCCTCATCGACGACCCAAAGCAGATTGCCGACGCAATCCGCTCACACCCGGAAACGCCGAGAATCTGCACGACCGACCACGAGCTTCTCGTCGAGCTTCGTGACGCCGTCGCCAAACACATCAAGAACACCTACATGAAACAGCTTGACGTGCCGATCGGGTCACCGAAGCCTTTGCTCGTCTGCTGGATGGAATTGAACGCTGCCGCATGACAAACCTGGACCCGAATCGCCTTCGCGACGTCACGTCATTCGCCGACGTCCTCGAGTACCTCACCGACGAACTGGACTGGCCGATCGGCGCTGATGATCTCGAGGAGGCCACCTTCGACTGGGACCCAGCTGAACTCGGAATCCCCGCAGAGCGCGTTCCGCATCTCATGTCGCTTCGCCAGCTCCGACCGCTTGAGAACTCCCAGCCTTGGGGGATCTTTTTCCTTGAGTTCGACGGACCCCGTCTGCCGCTCACTGCACTCCGTCGACTCCTTGACAAACTCGTCACCAAGAAGCGAGCCGCTGGCTCGGGGTCCTTGCGCACCTGGAAACTCGACGACCTTCTCTTCATCATCACCACTAGCACCGGCGACAGCGTCGAGCTGCACTTCATCGCCTTCTTCGAGCACTCGGACACGCCCGCCGAGATTCGATCCATCCCGTGGCGGCCCGGACAGTCACCTTCCCAGCACCTCAAGCGTCTCGCCACAGAGCTGCTCCCGCACCTTGTGTGGCCCGATGACCCGGAGGCTGTCGAGCATTGGCGGACCGAGTGGCGTGCCGCATTCAAGCTCCGCCACGGCGAGGTCATCGCCACCACGGCGAAGCTCGTCGAACGAATGGCAACTACGGCCACACGCGTCCGATACAACATCGCTGCAGCGCTCAGTGCGGAGGCTGGCTCGGGTCCGTTCTCAACGCTCCTCAACGAGGTGCGAGAGGAGCTCGTCGCGTCCGTGACGCCTGTCCAATTCGCTGACATGTGTGCACAGACGCTCGTGTACGGGACACTTACGAGCCGGGTGACCGATCCGGCGGCCTTCGGGGCCAGCCCCACACTCTCGTCGATACCCCTTGCCAACCCCTTCCTCACAGCATTCTTCGAGGAGGTCCACGACCACGCAGTCCAGCTCGACAGCGAAGACCACCTCGAACAGCTCGTCGCAGATCTGAAGATCTCCAACGTGGAGGCCATCCTCGACAAGTTCGGTGCCACGGAGAAGGGCGGCGACCCAGTCATCCACTTCTACGAGGACTTCCTTGCCGCCTACGACCCGGAGATGAAGATCCAGGTCGGCGCGTTCTACACACCACAGGCGGCGGTAAGCCACATGGTCGGCATGGTCGATGCGGTGCTCAAGGAGCGCCTCGGCCTCGCGCTCGGCGCAGCTGATCCCACCACCTGGGGGGAGCTCACTGCTCGGCTCGGCCTCCAGCTGCCAGGCGTGATCGACCCAACCTCGGTCTTCGTCTCGATGCTTGACCCAGCGACCGGAACGGGCACCTACCTTGTCGAGTGGATTCGCCGTGCCCGCGCCTCCTTTGTCGAAGTGAACGGAGTAGCCGAGTGGCCAAAGCACGCCCGCGACGTGGTGCTTCCGAGTCTGCACGCGCTCGAGCTGATGTTGGCGCCCTATGCCATTGCGCATCTGAAGACCGCCCTCGAGCTGCATGAAGCCGACATCGAAGGGGCCGACCTGGCGATCTACCTCGCCGACACGCTTCAGCGGGGTGGATCGGGCCAGCTGTCGATCGAGGCGGATCCGATATCCGTCGAGGGTGAGCGGGCCGACCACGTCAAACGCACAGTGCGTTCGACGATTGCCATCGGCAACCCGCCGTACGACCGGGTGGCACAGGACGACGGCTCCGGCGGTTGGATCACCGACCGGTCGGGTGGGCGAAGCCCATTCGACGACATCCTCGACCCTGCTCGCGAGCACACGGTCTTCAGCCATCACGCAAGCCTTTACAACAAATTCGTCTACTTCTGGCGCTGGACCCTCTGGAAGGTGTTCGAGGACCGTCCTGGTCTGCCGGGCGTCATCTCTCTCATTACGCCGAGCTCCTGGCTGGCCGGCCCTGGATTTCTGGGTCTGCGCAAGCTCGTCAGGGAGGTCGCTGACGAAGTCTGGGTGACCGACCTCGGCGGCGACAACAGGGGTGCCCGCAAGGAGCCCAATATCTTTGACATCGAAACTCCGGTGGCCATCGTCACCATTGGGCGCTTCGGTGCCGGCAACTTGAGCACGCCAGCGACAGCGTGGTACCGGAGAGTCACTGGAACTCGCGAAGAAAAGCTGGCGTGGCTAGCAGGAGCCCACGCATCCGCCAAAGGTGACTGGGTCGAGCTGCCTTGTGCTTGGCACGTGCCGCTAGAGCCGCTTGTGGGCTCCGCTGCTTGGCCGCTCTTCCCAGCCTTGACCGATCTGTTTCCGTGGCAGCAGCCAGGCTGCAAGTTCGGCCGCACGTGGCCGATCGCTCCGAGCGCCCGGACTCTGGATGAGCGTTGGGAGCGTTTCGTCGGAGTCAGCGACCCGGAGGTCCGGTCGGCTCACTTCGTTCCATCCAGCTCCGGACGGACGATCTTCACCAAGGTCGCAGGGCTGAAGCGGCTCGTCGACGAGCCCGCGCGGGGAAGCTCCCAACCTCTCGTGCGGTACGGATACCGGTCGTTCGACCGGCAGTGGGCCTTCCAAGACCCTCGTATGGCGAAGACAGAGAGTCCGTCGCTCTGGGCCTCTATCTCGAGAAAGCAGATCTTTCTTGCATCACGGCCAACGAGGCAAATGGGCAAGGGCCAGGGGGTAACGGCAAGCACGTGCATCCCTGACCTTCACGTCTTCACAGGCTCCTACGGCGGAAAGGACATCATTCCGCTGTACCGCGACAACCACGGGACCGCCAATGCCGACCCGAAGCTTCTCGCGGTCGTCGGTTCGGCACTGGGCTTGGACGATCCCATAACAGTCGAGGAGCTACTTGCCTACGTCTACGCCGTGATGGCCGGCTCGGACTACACGGAGCGCTTCGCCGACGAGCTGACGGTCCCTGGACCGAGAGTGCCGCTGGCTGCGTACTTGGACACCTTTGCGGGTGTTGTCGAGGTCGGCCGGGAGCTGTTGTGGCTGCACACGTACGGCGAGCGCTTCGCCGAGGGGCGAGGATCACTCCTTGTTCCTTCAATCGTGGTCGAGGGCGAACTCACACTTCCCGAGAAGCCGAGCGACATCAAGTACGACGCCGCGAAGCGGTCCGTGAAGGTCGGAAGCGGTGCTGTCACGGGCGTGACGCCCGAGGTGTGGGCCTTCGAGGTCAGCGGGATGCAGGTGGTGAGGAAGTGGCTCGGCTACCGCACAGCGAAGGGTTCCGGCCGGGCCGCGAGCAGCAGCTCACCTTTGGACTACATCCGTCCAACCGAGTGGCTCGACGAGTGGACAACCGAGCTGCAGGAGCTTCTCTCCGTGCTGCAACGCACGATCGACCTTCAGCCATCGGGAGTCGAGCTGCTCGATCGCATCCTGGCGGGGCCTCTGATCGTGGCGTCCGATCTTCCCACGCCGCCGCCCGAGCTGCGCCAGCCGCCCGGTAGTAGGCGCGGCCCGGCGCAAGCCCCACTTGAGTGGTGAGTCAACGCGACTGGTCAGCCGCGTGAATCCTCCGTCGCGACCCGCACGCTCCCGATTCGTCCGACCCGGGGCGCGGCGTTGAGGGTGTCAGCCCCGACCGAGTGCAAATCCTCACACCGGGCCATCGACGTCTCGGCGATCGTGGAGCGCACCGTCGAGCTGACACCCAGAGCTGCCCAGCTCATCAACCAGGTTGGTGCCAGCAACTTCGTTGAGTCGCGCGCGTCCCCACACCGACGGCCGGCCAATGCAAGGCGCTCTCGACATGACCGCCGACGGACTGGGTCGCCGACATCATGCGACCCCCCGCGGGCACCCTGTCGATCGTGGACAACAACGCACGACTCGCCCATCGCCTCGCGCTCGCTTTGGCACAGGTTTGCCGCAGCGTCGATGGGCCCGACTTCGGTGATTTGATCGACGACGCGCTGCTCGACCTGGATCCAGCAGCACTCGCAGATGTGATGTGGGGCGCACAGCAGGTGGCATGGTGGGCGGCGCAGCGCAGTTGCCCCGATCATGATCTTCTCGGCGAGTGCATGCACGAGTACCGGCACATCGTGAGCTGCATGCTCGACGGTCACACTGTCTCGAGTAGGGCCATCACGGAGGTCTGCCGCGGACTCCTCGTCTTGGGCACCAATTCGGTGTTCGTCCAGCTGTACGAGCTGTGTTCGACCACCGACGCGCTCGATGTCGCCGACGCATTCGACGAACTCAACGGTCTCGACGGGCTGGAGGCGGCGTGAACGCCAAAAGGCTGGAGCACGAACTCGAGACCGCAATCAGCGCCTGGCACCTACAACATGCTCCGGCAACCGTCGCGCGAATGACAGAGATCGGGCGACGGTTTGCTCGTCGGCTGGCGCAAGATGGTGTGGAATCGTTCCGCGAGGTAACAGCCGACCAGGCACGCGGTTTCATTACCGCGACTGCCCGGAGTGGTCGAGCACCAGCGATCGCAACGACCAGGTCCCGCCGCACGACGGTACGAGCGATCTACCGCCAACTTCGAGCGGCTGGGTACGCCGTCGGCGACCCCTCCCTGGATGTGATGCTCGCCGCACGAGGGCGCAACTACTCGCGCCCGCTCACCGACGACGAGATCCGACTGTGCCGGGCTGTTGCGAGCGCCTCGCCAGTCGGGCCTGGGCCCGTTGGGCGTCGCGCCGTTGCGTGGGCGTTCGCTGAGTCCGGAGCAACAACAGGCGAGATACCGCAAGTAACGCTCGCCGATCTCGACCACGAGCACACGCCCAGCACCGTGCGACTCCCCGGCACCCGACATCTACACGCTCGGACCGTGGAACTCACCGACTGGGGCAGCGCCACGGTCACCGGACACCTCGCCAACCACCAGTACGCGCCGGGAGCGTCCATCACCTACCGTGGGCAGGGCGGCAAACCCGGGTCCAATAGCCCGCTCGCACGCTCCTGCCAACAGATCGTCGAGATCCTCAAGGCCGCCGGAGTTGCGCCGTCCCCGGACGTAAGACCGGCCTCGATCCGGCACTGGGCAGGACGGACAGCATTCGAACGTGGCGCCACTCTCGACCAGGTCGCGGCCCTGCTCGGTCTCACATCGCTCGATTCGACCGCCGCCCGGATCGGTCTCGACTGGTCGATTACCCCCATCACCCTGGAGGCACAACGATGATCACTTCGCCGCGCAAACGTCGCGTCGGCCCAGCGACCAGCCACCAGCGGATGACGGCCGTCGTCAACGGGCCGGCCGTGTTCCACCTGGGCGACATGGTCCCCGACGCAGGCACCGGCCGGCGCCGCGCGTACCCGGCATGGACGTTTTTCGCCTACGCCGCCTGGATCCGGGTGTGGTCCTCCGGGTCGCGCCTCGACGCCGAACTCAGAACCACACCGGGCCTGTGGAACCACCTCGTCACCACAGCCCGAGACACGCAAGCCTCGCTCGGCTATGCGGTCGATCCGGTACGGCCGACCCCAATGGCATTCGAGCACTACCGGTACCTGCGCAACCTGATCTGCGACGACGCAGAACTCTTCAACGAGATCCTCAAGGCCTACACCGTTCATGCCGTCGCCGATGCGCGCACAATCGGCCTGCTCGACCCGAAAGGCCCCGGTTCGCTCACCCATCCGCACCGGACGCGAACCGTCTACGGCGACGGCACCATCGTGCGACCGATCTACAAACGCACCCCGGACAACTCCAACGGCAGCACCCGCGTCGACGCCGACGCCGCAGTCCACCACCGCCACGACGGCAAGATCCGCGGCAACAACCTCGTCACCATCAACGTCCGCAACGAAGCACCCCACCAACGCGTAGTGCTCGCCGTCGGACGCGTCGACGAACCCGGCCGCGAAGCCGCCACCGCCGTCAGCCTCATCCAACAGGCCCACGCCGTTGCCGGGCCCGGCATCCAAGCCGCCGTCTACGACGGCGCGTTCCGCGGCACCCATCACGAAACACTGATGAGCCGCCTCGGTGTCGTCGTCATCAACAAAGTCCACTCCGCCCGCGCCGCAACCGACACCACCGACCGCATCGTGCGCACACTTCCCATCGGCGTCTGGACGCACGACCGCCCCGGCGGCACCTGCTCACACACCATCGCCGCCGTCGACGGAGCACTCGTCGAAATCGACCACGACGAACAGGGCGAACTCATCACCGTCCAACACGCCCAACGACGCCAGATCAAACGCGCCCGACGCACCGACGGGACCTACCACTTCACCCTCATCGCCACCATCGCCTGCGAACACGGCGACATCGAACTCCTCGTGTCACCCCACGCCCAACGCCCCGGCGACCACTCCCGCCCCGACCAACTCCGACTCATCCCCGCCGGCGACGACGACTTCGCCGTGCTCTACGGACTCCGCAACGACAGCGAAAGCCTCAACAGCAACTTCAAACGCACCCTCCTCGTCGACCGCGCCACCAGCCTGGGCTGGCAACGCCAACTCCTTGACCTCCTCGGCTTCGGTCTACTCACCAACAGCCTTGCGCTCCATCACCACAGCGTCGCTAACCCATCCCTAATTGGCTTGCGCGCAGCGGCCTGATCCTTCACTTCGAATGCCCGGCGGGTCGGTGCACCCCAGCGTTCCCATAGGAACCCTTCCGCAAGCCATCCGTCGACATCCTCCGCAGCCACCCTGCTAGAACGAAGGCGTGGCCGGTGAGCGGGAAGTCCTGAACGCGGCGTTCGACGTCCTGCGACGCGAACAACTTGACTGGCTGATCGCCAGCGCTGTGAACGACTGGAACTTGGGCGGCCTCGACACCTCGATCGCGGAGGACAACACCACGATGGCCGCACGACAGATTCTGAGCCTTGCGGACACCATCGAAGCGACGCTCGTACCGGAGATTGAGGCTCTCGCCTACCTGCGTCGCGTCACGCCGGACGCCGTCTTTCAGGACGCCCGCCAGTCTCTCGCCAGCGCTCGTCCAATTGAACCGATCGACCGAACCCCTACCGCGCTGCCGGCAGCTGCAGGTGCGTTCCGGGAGTTCGCCCAGATGGTTCGGACGGCAGTCGCCGACGACTGGCCCGACCTCAGGAGCGAGCTGGGGTGATTGACCCCAAGATCCTTGTCGACGCCTTGGAGAATGCGGTCGGTCTGCTGAATCCGGCGGACACAGCGAGTCTCAGCAAGAAGGGGGCGGCGTACGAAGCGTTCGTGCTTCACGTAGTCGGGGCGGAACTCTGTGCCAGCCACGGATGGCAATGGCATCATCCCCTCGCTGGCCAGTTTCGCTTCTCGGTCAGGAGCGGCTGCCACCTCGAACACGCGATGGGGAGTTACTCGACCGTCCAGATCGACGCAGCGTGGTTCGTGCCGTCCGTGACTGTCGTAGGACGGAGCGGGTTCTCACACAACCTGGATCATGTCGTTGTGAAGCGCGGCGCCCGGTCTGGTCAGCCCAGCTGGAATCGCGTGCGTGGTGTAGTCGAGTGCAAGAACGAGAGAGACCAGGGCCCTGGCGCAGCGCGCGATCTGGTCGGACTTGCTGCCGAATTGCGCCTCGGTGCCCAGTACCGATTGCATAACAGCAGGCCCTTCCCGACTTGCCAGTTCGTCACCGCGGGCTCGATCACCGCCACCGCGCTCGGGGTACTCGCCCGATGGAAGCTCGACGCTCGGCCGGGCGTGACTCCGGCAACGGCCGCCGCTGCGCCTGCCATCGCAGCGGCACTGCACGCAGCGTCCTGCACCTAGAGGTCATCGAGCTGCCCCCGACGACCTGCGCCGCGTCGACCGGCAAGTTGCCTGGTCGCATCGACCGTTCGTCGGTGCCGTGGCCGCTGGCTGCGAGGTTCGAAGACGCTGCTAGCAGGGTGCTGAAAAACCTCTGATTGGTGCTCGCGTTCGTCGTTGGGATGGAAAAGAATGGGGGCATGCGTGGAACCCCGGACCGGCAGTTGTCGATGTTGTCGTCGTTGAGCACGGAGGATCTGATCCCAGCGGATC
>JBGTIA010000367.1:0-3647 GCA_041745835.1 Ilumatobacteraceae bacterium
CGCGAGGGGACTGCAGCAGTTCTTGCATCGCGGCCTCGAGAAGAACCATCACCTGTTCCGCTTCGACATGGCGGTGCACAACGTGCTGAAGATCGTTCGGCAGGCGCAGCGTTGCCTCGAACGTTCATCCTCGGAACCCCATCAGCGCCGGAGATCGACCCCAACCAGCGCTGCCGCTGCCGCCGCATGAGGACCACCCCGCCGCACGACCTCAACGGGACGCCGACACCGCAACCTCAGGCGACGTGAATCCGGAGCGCGCCGCCGGCCACGAACTGCACATGACGCCTATGCACGCAGGCTCCTAGCTGACCCGTGGGCCTTCAAGGACTTCGCGTTCTCGGTGCCGGTCGCCTCCGCGTACGCCCAGCGCGAGGCGCTCCTACACCTCGTGTTCCCCGCCACGTTCGCCGCCATCACGTCGCGCGACCACAAACAACTCATCGTCCAGCGCTTCAACTCATTCGTTTCTACTGCGTCGGACGACGTCGACAAGCAACTGCTCGACGTCGAGGCAGCACTCTCGCAGGAGCACGGCGCGAACTTCAGCTTCTACGACGATGAGATCAAGCCCCTCTGGCAGGACCGCGGCAAAGCGTGGGACGAGTTCGTCTCGTGGGCGCGTCGGTTCTACGACACCGAGGACTTCGACCAAAGGGAACGGGACTACAAGCTGGACCTCGCCAAGCTGGTGGCCGACGCCCGCGACGCGCTCCACGCGGACCGTGACTGGCGATCGCTCCTTGTCCGCGCCTTCAAGGACTCGCGCAACAACTTGACCGACTGGCGGGCCCACGACCGGTTCCTGACGTGGGTGGAGGCGCAGCGTTCCACCGAGGCCGACGACGCAGCCGACGCGGCGCTCCGTGCGCTATGGCGCACCGGCGACGTCGGACCGCGAATCGATGCGTTCCTGGAGCACCTGCCCACGAGCGTCCTGTCAGGCATCGGATCGCGCCTCAGCGTAGCGAGTTTCCTCCTCGCAGGAAGCGAGTCGCCGACCGACTACCCGATCTACCGACCCTCACCGTTCGCGAGGGCACGCGACTTGGCCCAGGCACCGCGCCCACCGGAGAACGCCACGCCGAGTGCAACGTACCTCTCGGCGATCGAGTTCCTCGTGCAGTTCATCGAGGAGGCCGCGTCGCGTGGCCTCTCACTTCGGGACCGCCTCGACGCGCAGGGTCTAGTTTGGTCCGTCACCAAGTACGACCCACCGAAATCTTGGCCATCGGATGAGCGGAATCTCTTCGAACGCTGGCGCGGCGGCGGCCCGATAGAAACGACGTCGCTCGATCAACTGGCCGAGAACCTGTACTTCCCGACACCGCACGTTGCGAACGCGATCGAACTGTTGCGCCACAAGGGCCAGGTGGTCTTCTACGGCCCGCCCGGCACCGGCAAGACGTACGTCGCCCGGCAGATCGCCGCGCACCTCGCCGGCGACGACGGTTCGGTGGAGATCGTCCAGTTTCACCCGTCGTACAGCTACGAGGACTTCGTCCAGGGGTACCGACCGAGGCCGGACGGCAACGCTGGCTTTGAGCTTCGCGATGGCCCACTGGTACGCGCCGCGCGCCGGGCACTAGAGAGCCCGCTCGGAACGCATGTGCTAATCGTCGACGAGATCAACCGAGGTAACCTCGCCAAGGTGTTCGGCGAGCTCTACTACCTCCTCGAGTACCGGGGCGAGGAGATTCACCTGATGTATTCCGACACGCCCTTCCGATTGCCCCCGAACCTGTGGATCATCGGGACGATGAACACCGCCGACCGCTCGATCGCCATCGTCGACGGCGCGCTGCGGCGCAGGTTCTACTTCGTGCCCTTCTACCCGACAGAGCCACCCGTGTTGGGCCTGCTCCACCGGTGGCTGAGTCACCACAAGCCTCAGTACCTATGGCTTGCAGACGTCGTCGATCGCGCCAACGAGCTGCTCCGTGACACGCACACGGCCATCGGGCCAAGCCACTTCATGCGCCCCGACCTAGACGAGGCCTGGATCGAGCGGATCTGGAATCACTCCATCCTTCCCTACGTCGAGGAACTGCGATTCGGAGAGCAGGGTTCACGCGACAGGTTCCGGCTCGACCGCCTACGCCGTCAGGGCACATCCACCGGTGTCGATGCGAACACTCCGTCTGACTGAGCACCGTCTCCAGCCGGATGTCCAGCTGTCAAGTGCGACAGCTGCATCGTTGAGCGCGCTGGGGAACGGAATAGTCATCACGCCCAGCTGGACTCGTGCTGGCTACTTCGACATCCGCCCAGGAGCCTACGTCGGTGTCATCGCACTGCCGGACCTCCAGGTTGTCATCGAACCCAAGCTTCCGATCGACCGCGTACTCTTCCTCATCTCCTACGCCCTAGACCCCGCACGATGGCAACGAGACGAAGGCCTATACAGGTCCACGGACACGCTCGTCGATGCCATTGCGGCGATCTTCGGTCGTACCCTCCGGAACGCGCTCCGGCAAGGTGTCCTGCAGGGATACCGCGCTACACAGGACGCATTGACGACGGTACGCGGTCGCATTCGTCTCGACGAGCAGCTTCGCCGACGCTTCGCGGCGCCCCACCCGATCGAGCTTGAGTACGACGAGTTCACCGTCGACACCGACCTGAACCGCATGCTCAAGGCGGCGCTTCACACGCTCTCGAGGCTCCCGATCCGGTCTGCTGGCGTCCGGCGCGGGCTACACGTTTGCTCAACCGCCTTCGACAGCGTCGAGCTTGTCGAGTACACCGCCTACGGCCTCCCAGCCTTCACATGGAACCGCCTCAACCACCACTTCGCTCCAGCAGCCGACCTTGCCCGCATGATCTTGGAGAGCACGTCACTCGAGCTCACCGAAGGCCAACAGCGCGGCGCAGCCTTCACGATCGACATGAACAGAGTGTTCGAGTCCTTCGTGCGTACGGCGCTCCGCGAAGCGCTCATCCTCGATCGGTCCGCATTCCCGGACAGGCCACCGACATTGGCGCTCGACGCGGCCGAGCGGATCCGTCTCGTGCCCGACCTCACCTGGTGGGATGGCGACCGGTGCCTGTTCGTCGGCGACGTCAAGTACAAGCGGGTCGCGGCCGACGGCTTCGTTCATTCCGACGTGTACCAGTTGCTTGCGTACGCGGTAGCGCTAGGCCTCCGCGACGGCCTTCTTGTATACCCCTCCGGCGAGGGGATCGACACGGCCCATCTCGTTGAACGAGCCGGGATCCGGCTGCACCTCAGGTCGATCGATTTGAGGGGACGCCCAGACGAGATTCTTCGCTCGGTTGGAGTGCTTGCCGATTACGTCGTTGCACACAAAGAGCGCGACGGAGCATGGCGGTAGGTTGGCGCACTCGTTGCTTCCGCCCCGAGCTGCCCACACACCACGTCAAGACTCGCTATGACCTCGCACATCAGAGGCACACGGCTTACGATGGCTCGCGAAGCGACGACACTTCGTCCTGGTGCAACTTCGACACCGAGAGCTGCCTCCGGCTGGCACGCGGGTTGCTAAGGGACCTGATCCAACCCCCGTTGTTTGGTCCAGCTAAGGTGTGGGATTCCAGGAGGGAGTCCCATGAAGGGCAAGATGCACTCGCCGGAGCAGGCGGTCTCGAAGTTGCGCGAGATCGATCGCCTGCAGGCCACGGAGGGC
>JBGTIA010000368.1:0-1892 GCA_041745835.1 Ilumatobacteraceae bacterium
CGTCGACGAGTGCGACGCCACTGACTCGGTCGCCCGCACACAGGATCGTGTCGACGGCGCTCTTGGTTCGCAATGTCCCGCCGCTGGCCTCGAAGGCTGCCAGGAGTGCTGTGGGAAGCATGCCGCTTCCCCCGATCGGGCGGCCGACGGACGCGACGTGGCGCATCGCGTGGGTCAGCGCGCCGAGCCCGCTCCCGGGTAGCTCCGGCGAGATCCCCCACACCATGGGCCCGGTGAGTGCGGCCGGTCCCATGATCGCGTCGTCGTCGAAGAAGGATCGCAGCACGTCGGTGGCGCTGCGGCGCGACCAACGCAGCAACGTGCCCGCACCGCTCAGTCGACGACGCAGGGCAAGGCGCGTGAGGCCGGCGACGGTCGGCGGTTCGGCGGCGGCCTCGAAGATCATGCGAACCGCAGGAGTGGCCGCGGCGACGTAGCGGCGATAGCCGTCGACCTGGGTGGGGAAGTGGCGACCGATGTCGTCGAGCGTCGCCTCGAGATCGCCGAGGTGCGACCAGCCCGCGCCGGTGGCGGCACTGGCCCACGAGAAGTTGTGCTGTGCGGGCACGAGATCGAGGTATTCGAGGCCCAGTGCCCTCAAGCCGAGTTCGTCGATCACCGGTGTCGTGCGGAACGTGAGGTGGTCGCAGTTGCAGATGTTGACCGTCGCTCCGGCGAACTGTTCGCTCGCTGCCGTGCCGCCCACCTCGGTGCGCGCCTCGACGAGCAGCGTCGCCATGCCGGCGCGCGCCAGGTACGCAGCGGTGACCAGTCCATTGTGACCGGCTCCGATGACAATCGCGTCGAAGTCGGTTGCACTCGGCGTTGGCAGAACGGATGTCACGACGGACAGTCTCTCGCAGTTCCATGTCGGGCGCGTAACGTGCTCGTGTGGCTTTCGTTACCCGTAATTTGGCCGAACTCCGCGCCCCTGACGTCGCCCGTCTCGTGACCGAACGAAGCATCTTCGTGCAGCCGCTCGGCGCCGTGGAGCAGCACGGGCCGCACCTACCGTTCAACACCGACCTGCTGATCGCCGATCGTGTGTCGGAGCTCGCTGTCGAACGCGTCGGCAACGAACTCGACGCTTGGTTGCTGCCGCCGCTCGCTTACACGAAGTCGAACGAGCACGCCTGGTCGTCGGGCACGATCTGGTTGTCGGCCACCACACTGCTCGCAGTGCTCGACGACATCGGGCGTTGTGTGGCCACCACGGCGGCTCGCAAGCTGGTGTTCTTCAACGGTCACGGCGGCAACTCGGCCCTCGTCGCCGTGGCCAACCGAGAGATCCGACTCGCCCACGGCCTGATGACGTTCCTCGCCCATCCCGGCGTTCCGCCCGACCAGGGAGGTGTCTCGCCTCCCGACGAGCTGGGCATGGGCATCCACGGGGGCACCGACGAAACCTCGATGATGCTCCACCTCGCGCCGCACCTCGTCGACATGGCCGCAGCGACCCGCAATGTGCCCGAGCAGCTCGCCTCCAACCGGTACGTCCGCTTCGGAGGCCCCGTCGGGTTCGGTTGGTTGTCGGACGACTTCGGGCCCGACGGCCACATCGGCGATCCGATACCGGCGACCGCCGAGCGGGGTGAGCGGCTGGTGGCGCAGGCCGTGGACGCGTTCTGCGAAGCGCTCGCCGAGGTCGCCCAGTTCGAGCTTCCGGTGCACTGAGATGGAGGCTTCGGTGGAACTGTCCGCGCTTCGCATCGACACGGCCCGCCTGCTCGGCCGGCTCGACGAACTGGGAGAGATCGGCCGTATCGACGGCCCGAACGGCGAATGGGGCAACGCTCGGCTCGCGCTCACCGACGCCGACCGTCACGGACGTGACCTCGTGGTGGCGTGGATGCGTGACCTCGGCCTCGAGGTCGCCGTCGACGCAATCGGCA
>JBGTIA010000369.1:0-5249 GCA_041745835.1 Ilumatobacteraceae bacterium
GGCCGGGGTGCTCGCGGCGGACGCCTTGCTGCGCGAACCGAGCGCCGAAGACCCGTTCTCGTTCCCCTTCGACGAGGAACTCGAAGACCGGATGGAGGGTGTCGCAGAAACGCGAAATGACACCGCCGAACGATCACGTCGATTCATCTCCTCGAAGACGGCGTTGGAGTGATCGCCCGCGCCCACCTCGGTCTCCATCGACGTTCACACGTCGTCGACGGCGCTCAGACGCTGCCAGGCTCGCAGCGTCTCGGCCACCGTCCACGCTTGGGCGATCGCGCCGCGGGGGCAGTGCGGTGCGCCGCCGTCGAAGATCTCTGCCAGCGAACCGACGCCATGGACCTGCAGTTGATCGATCAGGGGCTCCAGGAACGTCTTCGCCACGGCGCGATGGCCCAAACGTTGTGCAGGAGTCATTAAGAGCGAACTTGACTGGAACCGATGGCCGTAGAGGGCGTTATCCCGTAGTACCGCTGAGGCGCGGAAACGGAGTGCGTTGGCTCGATGCTGCCGGCTTCGAGCTGGCGGCATCCGATCAAGGTGTTCCATCAGTAGTGAACTGGTACGCGAGTGACTTTGAGCTGGATACCTTGGCCGCGGAGCCATCTGTGAGCTGGGTGCCCCGGCGCGCTGGATGAGTGTCGCCAATGGCACAACGTTCCAGACGCTCGGGGATCTCGCAGACCGCTTGAAGAAGCCAATGGTGCGATCATCGGCCAATCGAGCGACGCTCTAGGGCAGCAGAAGAAGCTGGATATCTCCCAAAGATATCTCCCACCGTGTTCCGGTGGGAGATGGGCCGAGCGAGAAACGCTGTCTAGGACGTGGTGGGTCGTGTAGGACTCGAACCTACAACCCGCTGATTGAGGATCGGTCAGGCACGGGTGTTGAGTTCGTAGAGCCGTTCGCGTAGCCAAGTTTGGGCCCCCGGCGCGGCCAACAGGTCTTCGGCTGGGACGCGTCGCGTCAGGTCGCGGAGTGTATCGGTCGTGGCACGACGGCGGCCGAGGTAGTGCAGCGCGAGGAGCGCGCGACCGGCGGGACTGTCGGCGTGGCGGACAAGTAGTTCTGGTGCGTGCTCGAGGTGCACGTGGTTGGCGCCGACCTTGAGGTGTCGGGAGCGCCCGCTGGTGTAGAACGCCGCCTGGATGGGCGCCTGCGAGCTAAGACCCAAGCGGCGTGCGACCTCCGCTCCGTGGGGTGCGAGGTGTTCACCGGATGCTCGTGCAATCGTGAGCGCAACTTCCTCGGGTCCCGGAAGACTGGTGCCGAAGAAGCGATTGGGCTTGGGGCGGGCGTAGATGCCGCGCGCCAGGTTCGCGAGCTCCCCTTTCTTGACGAGGCGCGAGAGGGCGGTGCGGACGGCGTTATCGGAACCGCAGTCGAGGAAGGACGCGAGCGGCAAAGCCCGGCCTTTCGGTAACCGTTTGACTCTCCGATATACCTTGGCGGCGACGCTCACGGCGACCCTCCTAAGGGCGGCGCATCGTTCAGGGCTGACGGACGACGAGAGCGAAGCAACCGGCATCGTCAAGGCGAACAGATACTTCAATCTGGTCTTGCTTCTCGGTGGGCCACCCGACAATTGCGCCGTGTTTGGGTGGCTGATCGTCTCTGTCGACCGCCAAGCCGTGGGTCTCGATTTCGCGCCTGGTTGAACGCCCCAGTGCTACAGGCGGCTTGGGCAGATTCTGGTCGCCGATTGGCCACATCGCCTCGTCGGTCGCGCCGTCATAGAAGAAGACCGAAGTCTCGAATCGCCCCAAGTCCTCGTTGAGCGCCGGCATGAGCGCCGTCCTCTTCACGCGCCGGTTCTCAATGCTGTAGTGGCGACTGGACAAAATGAACCTCGCGACGGCCGCCACGCTACGAGTTCGTGATGCCGTAGTCAGCCAAAGCACTCTTCATTGCAGCGCCCGCGCGGCTAACGCTGGGCGATGCTCCCTTGACGGTGCCGGCCTCCCTGGTTAAAAGCGCGAAGGCCACGCGACCCGACGGCGCAACACTGGCTGCCAACCGCGAGCCGTTCAGGAGATACCAGTCCACTGCAATGTCGCCGTCTGGATCAACGTCGACCTCAGGCACGCCGATGAGTCCAGAAAGATCGTCGACAAGGCGAAGAGTGGCTAGAAGGGCATTATTGAGTGCCCCAAGATCCTGCGCATCCAACTCGTCTTCACGAACAAGGTCGACCAGCAATCGCCCTACGGCATCAAGGAAGGACGGTGGATTGTTGCGAATCACGTCCTCTCCAGTCTGAGGAGGTGTCGCAACTAGCGACTGCGTGACGAGTTCTCGCCCCGTCTCCTCGGCCGCTGTGTCGGTACGGACGGGTCGTCTCCGCCGGAAGGGGCTGAGAACGGGCTGAGCCACGAACATCATGGTCATCTGTACCCATACCTCTCGAGAGACTTCGGCTTCACCGATCCAAAAAACAGCCGGCTCCGCAGATCAAGAAGGCTTGATAGCACCGTCATGATGGCATCTCTGCGGCCAACGGATAGCCGGACGTCTCGCCAAACATCGATATCAACAACAAAGGCAGCAAACGCGCCCTCATGCTCGTTTGGGACTGGACCATGCAATCTCACCCTGCTGTTCTCGTCACGCAGGTCCGATCGCATCTGCTGATCGATGCCAACTCGGACGACCGGGTCATCGGTGATCGGGGTTGGCAGGCCACCAAAGTAGTCCTCGAGGCTGACGGTGGCGTTTTCGTCGACATCCAGCTCGATCTGATTGATGTAGCGAACGCCGAGGCGAGTGACGACAGTGCCGGTGCCCGCGTCTGGCAATAGCTGAAGGTACGCCGCCAAGGCGTACTCCGCCTCGCTCAGGAACTGCTCACGCGTCTGGTAGTTGAGGAATCGCGAGAAGGCCATAGAACTCTGAGTAAACGCGACAGCGCGCGAACGATCCGCGCTGCGGAAGCGGAAACCGCGCACGGCACCCTCTGGCGCGGACGCTGTCAACCCTTTGGCGGAGAGTTGGAAGTTCACGGTCCCCTCGAATAGTCGCTCTTCCTCAGGGAACTCGCGTCGAAAATCGCCTTCCTTCACGTACAGGTCCTTGGTATCGGGGTCTGTAGCGTGACTGAAGCGATACTCGACGACGGCCTCTCTAATGGGCGGCGCATCAAGTCGTGGGAGTGTCGCGGTCGTTAAGCTCGCCATAGGCTCTCCCCGCGCGGCGCACTGCTATTGAGGCCCGTCGGGGTCGGCAACCTACGCGCCGTGACCTTAGTGCCTTCCACGCCTTGAGGGTAACCCGCAATCGTGAGACGGGAGACATTGAACGCCCGACATGCGGAAACCCGTTTGCCGCGATGGTTGTGGCGGAAACCTCGCGGGTGCTTGTCTCGAACGAGTGCTCACGAACGTCGCTGCCAGCGTTCGGATGGTGACGCCGCGGCGGTTCATGTCGGCGACCAGTGTGGCGTTGCGCAGGGTCCATTGTCGTCGAGCAGGCCACCAGCGTAAGGCCCGTGGTTCACCGCCCTAGGATGTCGTCAAGATCAAGCGTCGCCTTCTCCATGTCGATCTCCATCACGTGCGTGTAGACCCGCAGAGCGAGATCAGGCGTCGCGTGCCCAAGGAGCCTCTGGATGATGGCCGGCGGTTGGCCCGACCGGGCGAGGTAGGACGCGAACGTGTGACGCAGCCCGTGCAGGCGAATCTTCCGCAGGCGCACCTTGCGGCCCGTGAGGAGCTTGCCGTTGGCGTCGGTGTTGGCGGTGCGGATCGCCTTGGTGAACTGCAAGGCGTAGTTCCTGGGGTCGTACATGCCGCCCACGGCGTTCGGGAAGAGCCATCCCTCTTCGCGATAGCGGGCGGTGGCGCGTGCACGTTGGTCTGCCTTGGCGATGGCGTCGCGGACGGCTGCCTTGGCATCCTTGCCGAGGTATACCTCGCGGATGCTGCCGCTCGACTTCGGTGGGCCGAACCCCTCCGGCTCATATGGGTCGTGAGCGCGGCGGACCGAGAGGCGCTTCATGTCGGCGCTCACGTCCTCCCGGCGTAGGGCGACAATCTCGCCGCGGCGAAGACCGGTGAACAGCGCAACGATGAGCATCTCGCGCGCAGGGTTGCCGTCGAGTGCGGCGAGGAACGTCTTGATCTCGTCGGGCGTCCAGATCTGGAGGCCCGTGGTCGCGGAGCCGGTCTCGTCGAGGCGACCGCGCTTTGGCGAGCGTTGGCCGCGGAGCTCGGCGGTTGGTGAGACGACTAGCTTCTCGTCCAGGACGGCGTGCGAGAAGAGCTGTTTCAGTACCCGCCGGACGTAGTCGGCGGTCGCGTACTTGCCGTCGGACTTGAGGCGCTCGAGGATGGGGATGACGTCGCCGACGCTGATTTCATCGAGAGGGCGGTCGCCGAGATCGGGATGGACGTGCTGTTCGAGTAGACGTCGGTAGTCGTGGAGGGTACGGGCCGAGACGTCGTGCTTCTTGACGCCGAGCCAGTACTCCGTGCGCTGCGCGAGGGTCGGTGACGTACTCCGAAGCGTGTCGGCTCGTGCTCGCTTGATGTTCGCGTCGAAGCGCTCGCGCGCGAGCGCTTCGGTCGCGGCGCTGGCCGTGATCTCCCGGTGCGTGCCATCGGGCATCTCGATGATGCCGCGCATCCGAAATCGAAGGCGTCCGTCTCGACGCTCCTTCCAGATCGTCCCTTCACCCGGCCGGCGGCGGCGTGGCATCGCGATGCACCTCCGTTAGGGATGAAGAGCAGCGCTGAGCGCACAGGGGTCGAGCGCGGGCGGATCGGGGACCCGATCGGCGCGTGCGGGATTGCGGGGATGCGCGGTGGCTCTGGTGCATGTGTCTGGGTCGACATCCGTGCAAAGGGTTGCAAGTTCTGTTGCCCTGCGTGTACAATACGGCACCGAGCAGAGCGCGTCAAGCCTCTGCGCTTAGGAGGACGAAGTGGCCACAGGAGCTGTGCAGCAAAGCTTCAACCCCGCCGGTGGCGGGCGATCCGGCGGAAGGGGTCCAGGCGCCACTGGGGGTTCAGTCGCAACGTTAGATCCAGATTCCGACCGGCTCCTCACCGTTCCCGAGGTCGCAAAAGTGTTGGGGGTTTCGCGGAACCTGGTCTATCGCTTCGTGGCGCTCGACCCCACGTTCCCCGTCGTCCGCCTTGGACGGCTCGTGAGGGTGCGCGAGGGGGCGCTCGCGCGCTGGATCAGGCGCGGCGAGGAGCGCAGCACTGGCCGACGGTAGGAAGCCGTACCTCATTGCGCGACTGTGCGGCACC
>JBGTIA010000370.1:0-2340 GCA_041745835.1 Ilumatobacteraceae bacterium
GCCGGCCATTGCGGCGAACGCCGGCTTCGGTTCGTCGTTCTCGTCGAACCACAGCGCGCCGCCGAACGCCCCGCCGGTCTCGATGGGGATCGGCGACAACCGATCGGTGATCCCCCAGGTCACGAACGTGTCGCAGTTCGCCGCGTCGGCGCACGCCGACAGGGCGCTGGAGTACACGCCAGCTTGGAACTGCAGGCTCTCGGCGTTGGCGGTCTCCGTGATCGGTAGCGGCACATCGAACTCGGTCACGGCCCAGTCGAGGCCCAAGTCGCCGACCCAACTGCTCAGCTGACCGAAGTCCGCAGGATCCGGCGAGAAGAGATGGGACTGGAAGCCGACGCCGTCGATCGGGCCGCCGGCAGCGACCAACGCGCCGATCCGATCGCGGATGCCGACGCATTTCGGCACGGCATCGCACGTGGTGCGTTCGGCGTTCGCGCCCGGAACGATCGCCACGCCGGATGCGACGGCATCCTGCGTCACGGCGAGATCGTCGTAGAAGTCGTCGTAGAACAGCTGGGCACCTGGATCGGCCGATCTCGCCGCCTCGAACGCCATGCGAAGGTGGTCGTCGCCGATCACCTGCTGCCAGATCGTCGGACGAGGTGTGCCGTCGGCGAGGAATGCGTCACCGACAACGTCCCACTGGGCGACGACGCCGGGGTTGCGTTCCCGAAAGTGCCCGATCACGGCCTCCACGTGGTCGCGGAGCACCTGGCCGAGGCTGTCCGCCGTCCAGTTGCCGGTCGCGACCCACCCGGGAACCGCTCCACCGATGAGCTCGTGACCGCGCACAGGCAGGTCGTTCTCGACGGCGAAGTCGACGATCGCCTCTGCGCGGCCGAAGTCGAACACTCCCGGTTCGGGCTGGACCACCGACATCGACAGGTCGCCACGAGTGGACACGAGATTCACGTGGTCGCGCAGCAACGAGCGTTGGGCGTCGTCGCCCAGTGACTCCGCATCGATCGCGGCGCCGAGGAACAACCCGGCGTCGTCGGCGAGCGGACGGAGCGAAACCGCCTGGGCGTGGCCGATCGACGGCATGACGGACCCGATGATCGCAACGAGCGCACCGCACCGTATGACGGCGAACCGTCGCCTGGTGGCGCGGCGGAGCGGTGGCGCAAGACGAAGCGTCATGGGACGACCGACGGTACTTGCAATGCGTCTCACCCTCGGAGCACGGCGAACCCACAATCGGGTGCCATCCGACACGCTGTGGCGGATAGCCTCACCGCAGGATCCACGCACTGTATGGCAACGAACTCCTCCACAACGACCGTCGTCGTCCCCGGCACCCATGTGATGACCGCACTCGTCGGCCCGCGTGACCAGAACCTTCGTCAGATCGAACAACGCTTCCCGTCCGCACAGATCAGCGTGCGTGGCAACGAGGTGCGGATCTCGGGCGAAGAGGCGGCCGATGTCATCGTGGTGTCGAACCTGTTCGAGGAACTCTCGACGTTGCTGCAGGCTGGGCAACAGCTCGACGACGTCACGCTCGACCGGGTGATGACGATGGTCGGTGCGAGCGAACGGCCGAGCGAGATCCTGGGTCACCAGGTGCTTCGAGGGGCCAAGGGCCGCCAGGTCAAGCCCAAGACCGCCGGCCAGAAGCGCTACATCGACACCATTGCCGAGAACGTGATCACCTTCGGGCTCGGTCCCGCCGGCACCGGCAAGTCGTGGCTCGCCGTGGCGATGGCGGTGCGCGCATTGCAGGCCAAAGAGGTCCAACGGATCATCCTGACCCGCCCGGCCGTCGAGGCGGGTGAGCGACTCGGCTTCCTGCCGGGCGACCTGATGGCGAAGATCGACCCGTACCTTCGCCCGCTGTACGACGCCCTCTACGACATGCTCGATCCGGACGCCGTACAACGACTCCTCGAGCGCCAGGTGGTCGAGGTCGCCCCACTCGCGTTCATGCGAGGGCGGACGCTGAACAACAGCTTCATCATCCTCGACGAGGCGCAGAACGCAACGCCTGAGCAGATGAAGATGTTCCTCACCCGCATCGGCTTCGGCTCGCGTGTCGTGGTCACCGGCGACACGACCCAGGTCGACGTGCCCACGGGCAAGAGCGGCCTGACCGGGCTCGAGCAGACGCTCGTCGGCATCGACGGGCTCGCCTTCGTCCGACTCTCGGGCGCTGACGTCGTGCGCCACCGCATCGTCGCCGACATCGTCGCCGCGTACGAGCAGCGCGACGCTCGAGCCGCTGAGGCCTGACGGCCGATGACCCGCTCCGGGCCGAGTGTGGTCGTTGCGGACGAACGCAGCGATGGCGACTCGCCCGAGGTCGTGGTCGACGTCGACCGGTGGCAGCAGCTGGCGCTC
>JBGTIA010000371.1:0-3114 GCA_041745835.1 Ilumatobacteraceae bacterium
ACAGGGAGAACTCACCGTCGTGCGGGGTGATCACCGTCGGACGACCGCGAGGCCGCAGGAGCGGCGCAGCGCCGTCGGCGCTCCAGGCCGCAGCGAAGATGCCGTCGCCGTCGATCACCACGGGGAGCGGTGCGCCTGCGATCAGTTCACGCACCGACGCGATCGTTCCCTCCTCGCGCCCCAGCCCCGGCCCGACGACGAGTGATCCGAAGCGATCGAGGTCACCCAGCACGTCGTGGTGGAAGTCGGTTGCCGGAAGACGCCGCTGGATGATCTCGCTGCGCGCATCGGGCTCGATGCCAGGACTCGACAGCGTCACCAAACCCGCGCCAGATCGGGCTGCGGCTTCCGCGCACAACCGACCGGCGCCGAGCATGCCGACACTCCCCGCGACCACGCGGACGGCTTCCTTCCACTTGTGCGCGTTGCCCGCCCGGGTCGACCACCAGGCGGCCACGTCCGAGTGCTCGACCAGGTGTTGCGTGCAACGAGACACGTCGAGTCCGATGTCGACGACGTCGATCACTCCGCTCGACGCGGCTCCGGTACCGAAGAGCAGACCGGGCTTCAACGCCTGGAACGTCACCGTCCGATCAGCGGCGAGGACTCCCGGACCGGCCACGCCGGTCAGCGCGTTCACCCCGCTCGGAATGTCGACGGCCAGCACCAACGGGCGCACGCCGCTTGACGACACGACATCGGGAGCGCTCCACTGTCCTCGGAAGCCGGTGCCGTAGGCCGCATCGATCACGAGGTCGCACGGCGGGAGCACCGAAGGAGCCGCGTCGGCGTCGAACAGGCGGACCTTGACGCCTCGCCACTCGAGGTAGGTCCCTGCGACGCGACCGTCGTTGCCGTTGTTGCCACTTCCGACGAGCACGTTCACGACGCGCCCGTACGATCCGCCGAGCATGTCGAGCGCGATGCGTGCGGTTGCCCGGCCCGCTCGGTCGATCAGTTCCTCGACCGGTTCGGGGGCGGCTGCGTCGACCGCCCGCATCTCCTCCGGTGTCGCGATCGGGATCACGTCTGCGAGCGTAACGACGCACGTCGACCGACGAGACCCGATCCCTGATGTCCGAACGGCGTGCTCAGCCGGCTTGATCAGCCGGCTTGATCAGCCGGCGAGCAGTGACTCCTTCAGTTCGCGCTTCACGAACTTGCCATTCGCGTTGCGGGGCAGCGCATCGTTGAGGAACCAGACCCGCTCGGGCACCTTGAACTTCGCGAGGTGCTTGCCGAGACGCTGGAGGAGTTCGTCCTCGGTCATCGTGGCGCCGGGCGACAGCACGATCGCCGCTCCGACGATCTCGCCGAGCCGATCGTCGGGCACGCCGAACACCGCCGCCTCAGCGACGCCGTCGAGTTCGTAGATGGCGGCCTCGACCTCGGAGCAGTAGACGTTCTCCCCGCCTCGCAACACCATGTCCTTGATGCGGTCGACGATGAACACGAAGCCGTCGTCGTCGATCGTGGCGACGTCGCCGGTGTGGAACCAGCCGTCGCGGATCGAGTCTGCGGTCGCGTCCGGTCGGTTCAGGTAACCCTTGATCACGATGGCGCCGCGCACACACAGCTCACCCGGCTGACCGGGTGGGACCACGTTGTCGTTCTCGTCGACCAGCTTGGCCTCGAGGGTCGGGACGACACGTCCACACGACGACGGCTTGGCCACGTAGAGGCTGCCCGAGTTCGCCGTCACGATGCCATGCGTCTCGGTGAGGCCGTACCCGGTGCTCGGCGCCCCACCTGCGAGCGACTTGTCGATCTTGTCGACGAGGTCGGGCTGCAGCGGTGCGCCACCTCCGCCCATCCCGGCGAGGGTCGAGGTGTTGCGCTTCTCCCAGTCGGGGTGCATCAGCAATTCCCGGCTCATCGTCGGGACACCGGAGAAGTTGGTCACGCCTTCGCGCTCGATCAGTTCGAGCGCCCGACCGGCGTCCCACTTGTAGGTGAACACGATGCGTCCTCCGGCGATGGTCGCCGGGTGGAGCAGGCAGTTGTTCGCCGTCACGTGGAACAGCGGGGTGGGCGCCATGAACACGGGTTGCTTGGGCTGACCGCTGTCGTCGGCCGGAGCGGGGGGTGCCACGACGCCCGCCTTCGCCGCAGCGAGACCGGCAACCGAGGTCATGAACACGATGTTGAGCAGGTTGTGCACCGAACCCCTGTGGGTGAGCTGCGCCCCCTTCGGGAACCCGGTGGTTCCCGAGGTGTAGAAGATGCAGGCGTCGTCGTCCGAGTCGATGTCGACGCTCGGAAGCTCGGGCGGCGCATCCGCCGGGACGATGACGTCTTCCCATCGCGTGGCGTCGTCGGGCAGGGTGCCGTCGTAGCGGACCGTGATCAGCGCCAACGGTGCGTCGGAGCGGAGCTCGTCGAGCACAGGCAGCACCCGTTCGACGCGTTCACCGTCGGCGATCAACACCTTGGGGCGCGAGTCGGACAGCCCGAACTGCATCTCCTCGGTGGTCCACCACGCGTTCATGCCGACGACGGCAGCGCCGACGGAGATCACCGCCCAATAGCCGAACACCCACTCGGGATAGTTGCGCATCGCCAAGGCAACCCGATCGCCCGGCTGCACGCCGTGCACGTCGACCAACCGAGCGGCCAGCGTTCGGATGATCGCATCGGCCTCGGCGAAGGTGTAGCGCTCGTCCTCGTAGACCACGTAGTCACGGTCGCCGTAGCCACGTGCCATCTCCCAGACGGTGCGCATGCTGGGAAGCGCGCTCTCGAACACCTTGATCGGCACGCCGCGCACGTCGATCTCCTTCGTCGCGAACTGGGCGCCGGGTGCCGTCAACTCGTTCCATGCCTCTTGGTACTGCTCGATCATGGCGAGCATGTTCGCAGCGCAACCACCCGAAGTCCTAGTCGGGACGCTCGGCTCCCGGCGCCGAAGGACCGTCGGCGACGACAGAGGGACCGTCGGCGACGACGTAGGCAGCAGCCATGACATCGCTGTGGGTGAGCGAGAGGTGCCACACGGCGACGTCCGCGAGAGTCGCGAGTTCGGCGGCGCGACCGGCGAACGAGAGCGACGGTCGTCCCGATTCGGCCCGCTCGACCCACACGTCGTGGAAATCGAAGGCCCCCAGGCCCACACCG
>JBGTIA010000372.1:0-13066 GCA_041745835.1 Ilumatobacteraceae bacterium
GCGTCGACGCCGGAGCTCGTCCGCCGCTACGACGCCACTCGACGGCGCCACCCGCTCGCCGATCAGACCGACGGACTCGTCGAGTCGATCGAACTCGAACGCTCGACGCTCGAACCCGTTCGTGCCGCCGCCGATCTCGTGATCGACACGAGCAATCTGAACATCCACCAGCTGAAGGACCGCATCGACCACGCGTTCGACACGCCGAGCGGATCACGGCTGCAGGTGGCCGTCGAGAGCTTCGGCTTCAAGCACGGTCTGCCACTCGACGCCGACATCGTGATGGATCTGCGGTTCCTCCCCAATCCCCACTGGGAAGCCGACCTTCGCCCGCTCACGGGCCACGATCCGAAGGTCCGTGACTTCGTGCTCGAAACCGCAGTCGGCTCGGAGTTCGTCGACCGCTTCGACGACTTGCTCGCGCTGTTGGTGCCGCAGTATCAGGCCGAGGGACGCAGCTACCTCACCGTCGCCGTCGGGTGCACCGGCGGACGGCATCGATCCGTCGCCGTCGCCGAAGAGCTGGCCGCACGCCTGCGCAGTCGAGGCGTCGCCGTCACCGCAAGCCACCGCGACCTCTCGCGCTGAGCCGTCAGCCGTCCCCTCACCACGTTCCCACCCACGTTTGCGCTCGATTCGCGGTGGGCCGTCCCACCCACATCCTCACGTAAACGGAATGTGGCGTTTGCGGGATGTGGCGTTTCCGGGGTCATGAGGCGAGGGAACTACAGTCGAGGGCGGACACCGTGTTCCCCCAGCCTGAGGAGGCACCAGACATGACGGTCAGAGTCGGCATCAACGGTTTCGGACGTATCGGACGGAACTTCTTCCGCGCCGCCAAGGCGAGTGGCGCCGACATCGACCTCGTGGCGGTGAACGACCTCGGCTCGATCGGGACGATGGCGCACCTCCTCAAGTACGACTCGGTGCTCGGGCGCTTCCCGGACAAGGTCACCGCGACCAAGTCGAGCATCAAGGTCGGCAGCGACACCCTCCAGGTGCTCAGCGAGCGCAACCCCGCCGACCTGCCGTGGGGCGAACTCGGCGTCGACGTGGTCGTCGAGTCGACCGGGTTCTTCAACAGCCGTGAGGCAGCGAGCGCCCACCTCGACGGTGGCGCCCCGCTCGTGATCGTGTCGGCGCCGGCGTCGAACGCCGATGCCACGTTCGTGTACGGCGTGAACCACAAGGACTTCAAGTTCGCCCAGCACAAGGTCATCTCCAACGCCAGCTGCACCACCAACTGCTTCGTCCCCATGGTCAAGGTGCTCGACGACGCCTTCGGTGTCGAGCAGGGTCTCATGACCACCGTGCACTCCTACACCGGCGACCAGAACCTCGTCGACGGTCCGCACGACGACCTTCGTCGTGCGCGGGGCGCCGCCATCAACATCGTCCCCACGTCCACCGGCGCCGCCCGGGCGACCTCGCTCGTCATGCAGTCGATGAAGGGCAAGCTCGATGGCACGGCGCTGCGCGTGCCGACACCCACCGGATCGCTCACCGACTTCACGGTCAACCTGAAGAAGGCGGCCACGGTCGAGCAGATCAACGCTGCGTTCGAATCGGCGAGCAAGAAGGCGCTGAAGGGCATCCTCAAGTACACCGAGGACCCGATCGTGTCGAGCGACATCGTCACCGACCCGCACTCCTGCATCTTCGACGCCGGGCTCACGATGAGCATGGGCAAGCTGGTGAAGATCAACGGCTGGTACGACAACGAGTGGGGCTACTCGAACCGCCTCGTCGACCTGACGTTGTTCACCGGTTCCAAGGTCAAGCGTTGAATCGATGAGCGAGATCCCCGTCTTGGAGGATCTGGAGGCACGACTCGGCGACCTGTCCGGAAAGCGCATCCTCGTGCGCACCGACTTCAACGTGCCGCTCGACGACGCTTCCGGAGAGACGACGATCGTCGACGACTTCCGGATCCGTGCCGCGCGGCCGACGATCTAATGGCTCGGCGAGCGCGGCGCGACCGTCGTCACGGCCAGCCACCTCGGACGGCCGAAGGGCGCGCCCGATCCGAAGTACTCGATGGATCCGGTCAGGGCTCGGCTCGCCGAGTTGGCGCCCGGCGTCGAGTTGCTCGAGAACCTGCGGTTCGACCCGGGTGAGACGGCCAACGATCGGGCGTTCGTGGCGCAACTCGTCGACGGCATCGACGGCTACGTCAACGATGCGTTCGGCGCCTCGCACCGAGCGCACGCGTCGATCGTCGGGCCGCCGGAGTTCGTGCCGTCGTCGATGGGTCGCCTGTTGCAGAGGGAGGTCGAGGTGCTCCTCGGCCTACGCAACAAGCCCAAGCACCCGTTCGTCGCCGTGCTCGGCGGTGCCAAGATCTCCGACAAGCTCGGCGTGGTCGAGGCCCTCCTCGACGTGGTCGATTCGTTGGTGATCGGCGGGGCGATGTGCTTCACGTTCTTCGCCGCGCAGGGCAATCCCATCGGCGATTCTCTGTTCGAGCCCGACCAGGTCGACACCTGCAAGCGCCTCCTCGCGGAGGCCGGCGCCAAGGGCAAGACGATCCACTTGCCCGACGACATCACCGGCACGACCGCCGACGGCGAGTACGCGACGTTCGGCACTCGCCTGCCCGACGGCGCCAAGGGGTTCGACATCGGGCCCGGCTCCGCCGCAGCATTCACCGACGTGATCATGGATGCTCGGATGGTGTTCTGGAACGGCCCGATGGGAATGTTCGAGGACGAGCGATTCGCATCCGGCACCCGCACCGTCGCGCAGGCGATGGCCGACACGAAGGCCTTCACGGTCGTCGGCGGCGGCGACTCGGCCGCGGCGCTCGCGCAGTTCCGCCTCGACGACGAGGTCGACCACGTGTCCACCGGCGGCGGCGCCAGCCTCGAACTCCTCGAGAACGGCGATCTCCCCGGCCTCGAAGCACTGCGGAACGGCATGCAATGACCCACCAGAAAGGGAAGCAATGACCCGTCGACCGCTCATCTCCGGCAACTGGAAGATGAACCTCAACCACTTCGAGGCGATCCAGACCGTCCAGAAGCTCCACTACCTGGTTCCGAAAGAGACGCTCGAGGACGTGGATGTGAGCATCCATCCGCCGTTCACCGACATCCGCAGCATCCAGACCGTGATCGAAACCGAGGACTTCGACTTCCACCTCGGCGCCCAGCACTGTCACTGGGAGGACACCGGGGCGTTCACCGGCGAGGTGTCGCCGGCGTTCCTCGAGAAGCTGAACGTCGTGTACGTGATCGTCGGGCACTCCGAGCGCCGCGAGATCTTCGGTGAGACCGACGAGATGGTCAACAAGAAGGTGGCGGCGATCCAGGCCCACCACATGACGCCCATCATGTGCTGCGGCGAGACGTTGGACGAGCGCGAGGCGGGTTCGACCGCGTCGAAGGTGCTCGGCCAGATCGAAGCCGGCCTCGCTGGGCGGACGAACGAGCAGATTGCTTCGCTCGTGATCGCATACGAGCCGATCTGGGCGATCGGTACCGGCCGGACGGCGACCGCCGACGACGCCCAGACGGTGTGCGCTGCGATCCGCAACAAGGTCCGTGAACTTGCCGACGATGCGACGGCCGACGCCATGCGGATCCAGTACGGCGGGTCGGTCAAGGGTGCCAACGCCACCGAGTTGATGGCGCAACCCGACATCGACGGGGCCCTGGTGGGCGGCGCCAGCCTCGATCCCGACGAGTTCGCCAAGATCGTCCAGTTCGGATCCTGACCGTCACGTTCTGACCGTCACGTTTTGACCGTCACGTTCGAGCCGGGACGGTGCGAAATCCGGTGTCGGAGGACTTGACTTTTCACACAGTGGAAACAGCGTGCCTATCGCTGAGTGACACGCACTGATATGGTCGGTCCGGCTTCGAATCACCGGGGAGGGGGCTCGAAGCTGAACACACTGGTTCGAACGCCGGCACTGCCGGGCGGTTCCCGGTTATGACTTCCCTTGCAACATCCATCTTCCAGGAGGACACATACGTGAACACGACACGACGGAGCTCCAAGCTCCTCGCCGTTGCGGCAGCGTCGGCGTTGATCTTCGCAGCCTGTGGCAGCGACGACGACACCAGCGCACCGGACGACACCGACGCCGCTGAAACCGGCGACACGACCGACACCGAGACCGAGACCACCGAGGGTGGCGAGACCGAGACCACCGAGGGTGACATGGTCGAGGGCGCCGACGGCGGCACCCTCGTCTGGGCCCACGAACAGGAGCCACCGGACCTCCACCTCGACGATCCGGAGAACAACCTCTCGATCACGTCGTGGATCCGTTCCGCGCTCATCGAGGGCCTCTACGGCATCTCGGGTACGACCGAGTACTACCCCGAGCTGCTTGCCAGCGAGGCCGAGATCACCGAGAACGCCGATGGCACGGTCACTGGTTCGTACATGCTGCGTGACGGCCTGACCTGGAGCGACGGTGACGATCTCACCGCCGACGACGTCAAGTGGACCTTCGACGCGATCATGGCATCCGACGGAACCGACGAAGAGGGCAACCCGAACTACATCTACCTCCTCGGTTCGCGTACGGGTCTGGACACGATCACCTCCCTCGAGGTGACCAGCCCGACCGAGTTCACGATCACGTGGGAGACCTTCTTCGCAGGGTTCCCGGGCGTTCTGAACGAGGTGTACCCGATGCACCAGTTCTCCGAGGACCCAGCGACCGCTGCTGCCGAGCTGAACGACGCACTCCGTGAGTGGACCGTCGGTGGCGAGGTCATCGCATCGTCCGGCCCCATGGTCTTCGATTCGTGGAGCAAGGGCGTCCAGATGAACCTGGTCCGCAACGACAGCTACCACGGGTCGAACAGCCCTGATGCGGCGAACGACGGTGTCGCATTCGTCGACGGCGTGCAGATCAACTTCGTGACCGACACGGATGCGCAGATCAACGCGCTGAAGGCCGGCGAAGCACAGATCGTCATGACGCAGCCACAGCTTGCCTTCGAGGAACTCGCCGGCGACGAGACCTTCACGGTGGCCAGCGCCGCTGGCCCGGTCTTCGAGCACTGGGGATTCAACCTCTTCAACGCGCACCTCGCAAAGGCCGAGGTCCGTGAGGCTCTGGCCTTCGCCATGGACAAGACCGAGGTGATGGCCGGCCTCTACACACCGCTGTTCGGCGACACCCTGCCGGCCGAGGGTCTCGGCAACACCTTCTGGTTGTCGAACCAGTCCACCTACGAGGACCATGCCGGTGAAGCCGGCTACGGGGCGGGCGACATCGAGTCGGCTCAAGCCGCACTCGAGGCCGCTGGCTACACCCAGAATGCCGACGGCATCTACGAGCACCCGGAAGACGGTGTGCTCACCCTGCGCGTCGGCACCACCGGCGGCAACCGTCTGCGTGAGATCCAGCAGGAGCTCATCCAGGCCCAGATGAAGGATGCCGGCATCGACATCGTCATCGACAACGTCGAAGGTGGCGCCTACTTCAGCGAGCATCCGTTCTCGGAAGGCTCGATCGAGTGCTCGACGAGCGGCGGTACTGCCGGCAACTGCGACATCTGGGACATCACCCAGTTCGCATGGGTCGGTGGCCCGTGGCCCGGTGGCCAGACCGCTTCGTACCGTAAGGGCGGCGAGAACAACCCGTATGGGTTCGCCAACGACGAGTTCGAGGCCCTGGCGGACGAGTGTGACGCCACGGTCGACGATGATGAGCGTGCAGCGTGCTACAACGAGCTCGACAGGTTCGTGACCACGCTGGAGAAGGATCCGGTGAACGGTCTGGTCGTGCTCCCGATCACCCAGAAGCCGTCGTTCTACGGCTACACCGGCGACCTCGCGCAGGCCGGTGTCGCTCCCGACGCCCAGGGTGCGGGTCCGTTGACCAACGTTGCGGACTTCCAGTTCGCCGGCTGATCAACAGAACAACCAACACCATGTGAGATGCGGAACGGGGCCCCGTGCGGGGCCCCGTTCAGCATCGTTCCCGCTGTCCTTCTCGCTCAGTCCGAGGTTGCCACACTGTGTTCGCCTACATCACCCGACGGCTCTTGGCCACGATCCCGCTGCTGCTCGCGGCGTTGTATCTGGTTCATGTCGGCATCTCGCTGACCACCGATCCACGCTCCAGTTTCTATCTGTGCCTCCCGCGCTGCCAGGCCGGGTTCGACCAGATCACCGAGGTGTACAACCTCGACGTCAACGTCTGGCTCCGACCGTTCATCTGGTTCAAGGACGTGCTGACAGGAAACCTCGGGGATTCGAGCAGCATCGGCGAGCCCGTCGGTGAGATCATCGTCGAACGAGGCAAGAACACGGCGCTCATCGCCGTTCCTGCGTTCGTCATCAGTGCTCTGGTGGCCCTGCTGCTGTCGGTCTATTCCGCCCGCCATCAGTACTCCAAGGGCGACTACTTCTTCACGGGCCTCGCCTTCTTGGGCCTCGCCTTCCCGTCGTTCGTCCTCGCCCTGATGATCCAGAACATCTTCGGCGTCCAGATCCAGAATTGGTTCGGCATCAAGCCGTTCAACACCGGTCGCAAGACCAACACCAACTTCGTCGAGCTCATACGCGACATCACCCTTCCTGTGATGTCGTTGTCGATCCTCTTCATCTCCGCCGACAGCCGGTTCGGGCGAGCGTCGATGCTCGAGACGTTGAACCAGGACTACATCCGCACCGCACGCGCCAAAGGCCTCTCCGAGAACCGGGTGGTCTGGAAGCACGCGCTCCGCAATGCCCTCATTCCCTTGGTGACGCTGTGGGCGTTGAACTTCTCCGCACTTCTGGGCGGTTCCATCGTCACCGAAAGCATCTTCTCGTGGCCCGGTCTGGGACCGGCGTTCATTCGCGGGCTCAACGGCGCCGACATCTACCTCATCCTCGGCATCGTGTTGTTCACAGGTCTGATTACGGTCGTCTTCAACCTCGTCGCCGACATCATGTACGGCGTGCTCGACCCGCGAATCCGACTGGACTGAGGAGCGTCATGAGCCGGAGCGACACGTTCGATCAGGAGGAACTCGATCCCGAATACGGGAACACTCAGACCTATGAGCACCATGTTCCCGTCTTCTCCGGTGGAGAGATCGAAGGGCTGACCGAAGCCCCGCAAACCTTCGGATGGCTGGCGTGGAAGCGGTTTCGTCACCACCGCCTGGCCATCCTCGGGGCCATCGGGCTGGTGCTGATCGTGGTGCTGTTCATCGTCGGCCCGATGATCAGCCCGTACGAGTTCGATCAGCGAAACATCGCCGACCGCCTGCAGGGGCCGTCGTCCGACCACTGGTTCGGCACCGACGAGATCGGACGCGACCTGTTCGTCCGTACCGCGCAGGGTGGGCTGTATTCGTTGCGGATCGGGTTCATCGCCGCGATCGTCTCCACGTTCGTTGGCACGATGCTGGGTGCCATTGCGGCGTACTTCGGCAAGGGAATCGACGTCGGCATCTCCCAAGTCATCAACATCGTGCTGATCGTGCCGGCACTGATCGTCCTGTCGATCTTCGCGCTGTACTTCGGGTCCAGCCCCACGACGCTTGCCCTCGTGCTGGCGGCGCTGTTGTGGACGCGTATCGCTCGAGTGGTTCGTGGCGTCGTGCTGTCCATCAAGGAACAGGAATACATCATGGCGGCCCGTGCCGCCGGGGCATCGCACATGCGGATCATCTTCCGCCATGTGCTCCCCAACGTGGTGGGTCCGGTGGTCGTCGAGGTCACGTTGTTGCTCGGTACGGTCATCGTGTTGGAGAGCACGCTGTCGTTCCTCGGTCTCGGCGTCCAACCACCGAACGCTTCCCTGGGCACCTTGGTCGCCGACGCGAAGGGGAACATCGACAACGATCCCATCCGGGTGCTCACACCCGGCTTCTTCATCGTGTTGATCGTCTTGTGCGTGAACTTCCTCGGTGATGGTTTGCGCGACGCTCTCGACCCCCGCTCGCGGAATGAAAGAGGATGACATGAACGCGACGCCGTTGTTGAAGGTCGACGATCTCACCGTGGCATTCCGCACCGACGCGGGGGTGGTCCGCGCAGTGACCGAGGTCAGTTTCGAGGTCCACCCGGGCGAGGTGCTGGCCGTGGTCGGCGAATCCGGCTCCGGGAAGTCGGTCACTGCCCTGGCGTTGATGCGACTGCATCCGAAGAACACCGACATCACGGGCTCGGTCGACTTCGACGGGATCGACCTGCTGGCACTGGCCGACAGCGAGATGCGCTCGATTCGCGGTCGCGACATCGCGATGATCTTCCAGGATCCGATGACCGCGCTCAACCCGGTGTTCACCGTCGGCGAACAGATCGCCGAGGCGGTACGGGTGCACACGGACAACTCGAAGCGTGCCGCCTGGGGCCGCGCCGTCGATCTGCTGCAGTTGGTCGGGGTCCCGGAGCCGAAGCGCCGGGCGGCACAGCATCCCCATGAGTATTCCGGCGGCATGCGGCAGCGGGCGATGATCGCCATGGCGATCTGCAACGACCCGAAGCTCCTCATCGCTGACGAGCCCACCACGGCGCTCGACGTCACCGTGCAGGCGCAGGTGATGGAGGTGCTGCACGACGTCCAGCAGGCGACCGGTTCGGCGATGATCCTGATCACGCACGACCTCGGGCTCGTTGCCGGGTCGGCAGATCGCGTGCAGGTGATGTACGCGAGCCGGTTGATGGAGACGGGCAACCTCGACGCCATCTTCTACGAGTCGCGCAACCCGTACACCCTGGCACTGCTCAATTCGATTCCTGACTTGGACGGGTTGAAGAGCGCACTCGAAGCGATCCCGGGGAACCCGCCGAGCCTGTTGAATCCAAAGGCAGGCTGTGCCTTCAGACCTCGATGCTCGTATGCGATCGAGTTGTGTGCGCAGGAGGATCCACCGCTCGTGCCCGTCGGCGACGGCCACGCCAGTCGTTGCCACCGCACCGCGGACGTCGGTGTTCGAGTGGGTGCCGCATCATGACCACGACGTCGGCGTACGACACGGGCGCGCTGAGCGGGCTCGACGAGTCCGCTCCCATCCTGCAGATCCGCGACCTGGTCATGGAGTTCCCGATCCGCGCTGGCGTCCTCCGGCGGCAGGTCGGCGCCGTCCAAGCGGTCTCGGGTGTCAGTCTCGACCTGAACCGTCACGAGACGCTCGGTGTCGTAGGCGAGTCGGGATGTGGCAAGAGCACGCTCGGGCGTTCGCTGCTACGGCTGATCGAACCGACCTCGGGAACGGTCATGTACGGGACCGAGGACGTGACGACGGCGTCGCGGAAGCGACTGCGTCAGCTCCGCAGCGATCTGCAGATGGTGTTCCAGGATCCGTACGCATCACTGAATCCGCGGCTGCCGATTCGCGAGATCGTCGGCGAGCCGATGAAGATCCACGGTGTCCCGAAAGCCGAAGCCCGTGACCGGGTCGGCGAGCTCCTCAAGCGGGTCGGGTTGCTGCCGGAGCACGGCAACCGCTATCCGCACGAGTTCTCCGGCGGGCAGCGTCAACGCATCGGAATCGCTCGCTCTCTCGCACTGCGACCGAAAGTGATCGTGCTCGACGAGCCGGTGTCCGCGCTCGATGTGAGCATCCAGGCCCAGGTCCTGAACCTGCTCGATGAGATCCAGGACGAGTACGAGCTCAGCTTCATCTTCATCGCCCACGACCTGTCCGTGGTGCGCCACACGAGTGACCGGGTCGCGGTGATGTATCTGGGCCAGATCGCCGAGATCGCCGATCGCGACGCGCTGTACGATTCGCCGGCTCATCCGTACACGCAGTCGTTGCTCTCGGCCGTCCCGATCGCCGATCCGCGCCGAGAACGCGCTCGTCGACGGATCATCCTCCAGGGCGACGTGCCGAGTCCGGCGAACCCGCCCTCGGGATGCCGATTCCACACCCGGTGCCCGATCGCCCAGGACATCTGTCGGGAAGTGGCGCCGGAACTTATCGAGATCGCTCCAGCTCATTCCGTGTCCTGCCACTTCGCGCTGCAGCCGGGGGAGACCTTGCTCGAACGGACGGTGCAACTCGGCCGCAAGGTCGACGTCGTCGGCGACTGAGGTGGCGACCGGCTCGGTCACGTTGCACTCCAGTTGGCGGGGCATCGTCACCAGCTGCATCGGTGCGGTCTTGCTCCTGATGGCGGGCATCGTCGTGGTGGGCGCTTCGGGTTGGCGGTTCCTGCCGACCTGTACGTTGGTGGCTGGTGCGGTCCTGTCACTCGTCGTGCTGCTCGATTACCCGATCGCGTCGTCGTTCGACGCTCAGGGGGTGACCCGACGGATGATGCTGCGTCGCCATCACATGTCCTGGGGTCGTCTCGATCAGTTGTCACGAGCTCGCCCCGGGGTGGTGGCCGGCCTCCGCAAGTTGGGCCATGGTGGTCTGGTGGGTGTCGTCGGCCGTCGCCGTTATCTGCTCACCGACCGCTGTGAATCATCCGACGAGTTCCTTGCGTTGGAGCGACTGCTCGACGAGGTGGATCCGAGCCTGATCGAACAGGTGCCGCGACCGCGTGTCGGCACGAACCCGACCTGGCTGTATCGACGGGCGAGATGGGCGCCCGACAGAGGCGGCGACCGGTAGGCTCGTAGACCGTGCGCGACGTCATGCTCTACATCACCCTCGTGGTCAACGTGGTCGCAATGGGCGCCCTGATCGCCGGCATCTTGATGCACAGCGGTCGTGGCGGCGGCCTGTCCGACATGTTCGGCGGCGGTGGCGGTGCAGCGCTCGGTTCGTCGGCGGCGGAACGGAACCTCAACCGGATCACGTTCGTGTTCGCCCTCGTCTGGATCTTCACGCTGCTCGCGCTCTCTTTCCTGATGATGTGAGAGTGGAGCCTCTCGTGGCGTCAGGTACAGTCACTGACCCACAACCACGTCGGAGTGGCGGAATGGCAGACGCGCTAGCTTGAGGTGCTAGTGCCCTACTAATGGGCGTGGGGGTTCAAGTCCCCCCTCCGACACCACACAACCAGGGCAAAGGCCCTGGTTGTTGGCTTTTTTGGGGAGCTTCAAAACGTGGAGATCGGCCGTTTGTCCGCGATTTGTCAGCAGCTCAAAATTTCGGGTCTTCCTCGGAGTCACCTCGGCGCGTCGAGTCGCCTGCGCCCGAAGCTCTCGAAAGCGAGTCGGCCGTAGTCGAAGCAGAGTCTCCGGTGGCCACGCTCCGTGTTGATCTCGTCGCCGGTCGCATGGGTGCTGACGGTCAAGTGCGCTAGCGCATAAGGGCCGCGATGCGGCGCGGTCGCAGAACCGATGGCCGGATTATCGAGTGCCCATTATGCGCTGATCCCGATGAGCAGAATGCCGGTTCGTGAGCGGGGCCGCAGCCGCCTAGAACGTTGGGGGCGGCCTTGCTTCGTTCAGCGACGCCAGCGCTGGTGGGTTGTCCAAAGCCGTTGCTGAGGTGGTGGAGGCTTGTCCCGGTCAGCGCTGGACGACGCAGAACTCGTTGCCGACTGGGTCGGCGAGAATCGCGGTTCGATAGCCACCATCATCGTCGTGTTCTTCGAGCGTTCGAGCGCCGAGGGCGACGAGTCGTTCGACCTCTGAGTCGAGATCGTCGACGAAGACATCGAGGTGCGCTCGGTTCTTGACGGTCTTTGGTTCGTCGACGCGCTGAAACGTGAGGTGATGGAGCCCTGCGCCAGGCGACACGAGCGCATGGAACTGTGCGTCATCGGCCAGCGCAAAGGGCTCGTCGTAGCCCAGTGCCTCTTTCCAGAAGGCTGCCGCGGCCCTCACGTCGACACAGTCGAGCGTCATTCCAATCGTCCTGTCCATCAGATTCCCATTCCTTACTTCGTTTGCCAAGTTAACGATGTTAAGTGTAGCATTCTCGGCATGGCGAAGGAGACGAGGGGAATCCGGCAGCGCCGAGAACTCCTAGACGACGTGGTCGCCGAGGCGCGTCGACGTCTGGAACAGGGTGGGCCGAGCGCAGTGACGTTGCGAGGGATCGCTCGTGAGGTCGGGGTGACGGCGCCAGCGTTGTACACGTACTTTCCGAGCCTCGCCGACCTGTTCACGGAGTTGATCGTGCAGAGCTACCAGGGGCTGGAAGACAGTGTCGCTTCAGCTCTCGACGCTGCCTCGGATCTCAGCCTCGACGATCGTCTCGCGGCAGGCCCGATCGCATATCGGCAATGGGCCATCAAGCATCGTCAACAGTTCAACCTCGTCTTCTTCGACCAGATCGCCGGGTATGCCGCTCCTGCCGATGGGCCCACCGTGGACGCACAGACCGCTGTCCTGCGACCGATCGCTGCTGAGTACGCCGTTGCGCGAGGACGCACGATCGACGATGTCCTCGGCGATGACGAACTGCTCGACGACTTCCTCGCATGGTGGGGGGCCTTCCACGGGATCGTCGCCCTCGAGGTCAACCACCACCTCGACTGGCGGGACCCGGAAGCCATCTTCCTCCGCCACCTCGCCGCCAGCATCCAACATCTCATCTCACCTGCCGAGCTGTGATCAGTCGCCAGTGGCAGCGGAACGCCTCAACTCGGACACACCACCACTAATCAGAAACGGAGTCACATCATGTCCAAGGGATACATCATCTTCACCGAGCGCGTCACCGACCCCGACGGCATCGCTGCATACAGCGCAGCGGCCGTGCCCTCGGTCATCGCCGCCGGCGGAACGGCAGTCATTGCCGGGCCACCCAGGCGCGTTGCCGAAGGCGACTGGCACGGCGACACCACCGTCGTCTTGGAGTTCGACAGCCTTGACGCAGCAAACGCCTGGTACGACGGCCCTGACTATCAAGCCGTGATCGGACAACGCCACCAGTCCGCAATCAGCAACGTGGCCGTCTTCGAGGGCTTCGTCCCGCCGACTGACCAGGCGGATGCCTGACGGGAACCCACGCCGCTGTCGAAAAGCCCGGATCGCGAGATCGGCACGCGATTACGTGACGCCGAGTTGGGCCTGATTGATGATGGAAGGGCGTTGCGGCGGTTGTCGTAGCGTTCAGAACACCGGTCGGCGGGCTCCATTTTGGGCCTGTCACCTCTGGGGTTGACCTCACTGCGATATGTCGTCGGCCGGTGTTCTGATCGAGGTGTGGCTCGAAAGAGGCGCGAGCTGAACGACCCGAATCAGGAGTGCCCACCTCGG
>JBGTIA010000373.1:0-1990 GCA_041745835.1 Ilumatobacteraceae bacterium
CGCCGTCGCCGAAGCCGGACGGCTGTGCGCCCGTGTCGTCGATGACGGCGTCGTCGGGATCGACGCGTGGGACCTGACCGGTGTAGTCGTCGACCTCGCTGCCGCGCTCGTCGTCGCCGGGCACATCACCCGGGACGTCGCTCACGACGCCTCGCTCTCGCCCTCGTCGACGATCTCGGCATCGACGATGTCGTCGTCGTTCGCCGTGCCGGAGCCGTCGCTCTGACCACTGGCCGAGGAGCCGGTGGCATTCGCGTCACGCGATGCCGCCTCGTACAGCTTCTGGCTGAACGCCTGGCTCGCCGACATGAGCTTCTCGGTGGCTTCCTTGATGGCCGACGTGTCGTTGCCGCCGAGCGCCTCTTTGAGCTCGCCCAGCGGCCCTTCGACGGCTGCCTTCTCCTCGGCGGTCACGTTGTCGCCCTGATCCTTGAGCACCTTCTCGGTCTGGTAGACGAGCGAGTCGGCGTTGTTGCGTACCTCGGCCTCGTCACGCCGCTGCTTGTCCTCCTCGGCGTGGGCCTCGGCGTCCTTGACCATCTGATCGATGGAGTCCTTGTCGAGGGTCGACTGACCGGTGATGGTCATCGACTGCTCCTTGTTGGTGGCACGGTCCTTGGCGGCGACGTGCACGATGCCGTTGGCGTCGATGTCGAACGTGACCTCGATCTGAGGTACACCGCGGGGTGCAGGCGGCAGGTCGACGAGCTGGAACTTGCCGAGCGTCTTGTTGTACCCGGCCATCTCGCGCTCGCCCTGGAGGACGTGGATCTCGACCGACGGCTGCATGTCTTCCGCAGTGGTGAACACCTCGGTCCGCTTGGTCGGGATGGTGGTGTTCCGCTCGATCAGCTTCGTCATCACCCCGCCCTTCGTCTCGATTCCGAGGCTCAGGGGCGTCACGTCGAGCAGCAGGACGTCTTTGACGTCGCCGCGCAAGACACCGGCCTGGACCGCGGCACCGACGGCGACGACCTCGTCGGGGTTGACCGACTTGTTCGGCTCTTTCCCGGTCATCGAGTGGACGAGTTCGGTGACGGCCGGCATCCGGGTCGACCCACCGACGAGGATCACGTGGTGGAGATCACCCTGCTCGACGCCCGCATCCTTGAGCGCCTGCTCGAACGGGATCCGGCAACGCTCGATGAGGTCGCTCGTCATGTCCTGGAACTTGGCGCGCGTGAGCTGCTCGTCGAGGTGCAGGGGGCCGTCGGCATTGGCCGTGATGAACGGCAGGTTGATCTGCGTCGATTGTGTCTGGCTGAGTTCGATCTTCGCCTTCTCGGCCGCTTCCTTCAGTCGCTGCATGGCCATCCGATCGCTCGACAGGTCGACGCCCTGAGCGCTCTTGAACTGCTTGACGAGCCAGTCGATGACACGCTCGTCCCAGTCGTCGCCGCCGAGCTGCGTGTCGCCGTGGGTCGACTTGACCTCGAACACACCGTCGCCGATCTCGAGCACCGACACGTCGAACGTGCCGCCGCCGAGGTCGAACACCAGAACGGTCTCGTCCTCGGAGCCCTTGTCGAGGCCGTAGGCCAGCGCGGCCGCGGTCGGCTCGTTGATGTTGCGCAGCACTTCGAGGCCGGCGATCGTGCCGGCTTCCTTCGTGGCGGTGCGCTGGGCGTCGTCAAAGTACGCCGGGACCGTGATGACGGCCTGGGTGACGCTGTCACCGAGGTAGCTCTCGGCGTCGCGCTTCAGCTTCATCAGCGTGCGGGCGCTGATCTCCTGCGGGGTGTACTGCTTGCCGTCGACATCGTCGGTCTTCCAGTCCTCGCCGATGTGGCGCTTGACGGAACGGAACGTGCGATCCGGGTTGGTGATCGCCTGACGCTTCGCGACCTCGCCGACCAGCACTTCGCCGGTCTTGGAGAAGGCGACGACCGAGGGGGTCGTGCGTGCGCCTTCGGAGTTGGGGATGACGACCGGATCGCCACCCTCCAGGACGGAAACGACGGAGTTCGTGGTTCCGAGGTCGATGCCGACT
>JBGTIA010000374.1:0-8902 GCA_041745835.1 Ilumatobacteraceae bacterium
GGCGATGGTGAGGGCCGAGCCGGTGGCCACGAGCACGCCGAGGCCGACCCAACGACCAGCGTCGGGCCGCAACAGCGCGCCGAGTGCACGCCAACGAGATCCGGTTGCGCCGGACTGCGTGGCCATGCGACCAGTCTCGCCGCGCAGATGCGCTCACACGCCAGAGGTTTCGATGACGGCCGCGACACTGCCGACGTGGCCTGCCCACATGGCTGCCGATATGGCGGCGGGAATGGTTGCGCCAGCGACCACGGCACCACCAAGAGCCTGTACGCCAAGGACCCAGACGGCATCGAGTTCGAGGTCGTCTGGATCATCCCAGCCCATCTGCTCAGCGCCGACGACATCGCCGCACGCACCTCGATCCGCCCGCTGGACCTCCCCGCCTAAATCGACCGGTTCGGCAAGTCCGAGGCCGGAGGCATCGGGGTCTCCGTCGCAGCGAGCAGCGCCACACCCAACCGAAACGAAAGCGACGTGACGTTGTGAACATCGACTTCTGGGTCGATCCGGGCTGCCCGTTCTGTTGGGCGACCGCCCGTTGGGCCGTGGACGAAGTTCAACCGCACCGTGACATCGACATCACGTGGCGGCCGATCAGCCTCTTCTTCAAGAACGAACCCGATCCCGATTCGCCCTGGTACGAGGGCTCGAAGTTCACCCACGGACTGCTGCGGGTGTTGGAGTCGGTGCGCACCACCGACGGCAACGACGGCGTCTTCAAGCTCTACTGGGAGTTCGGCGCTCGCATCCACCACGACAAGGTCAAGCCGTTCGATCCGGCCGATGCGCTGGCGACCGTCGGGCTCGACACCTCACATGCCGGCGCCTTCGACGACGAGTCGTGGGACGAAGTGATCCGATCGGGCATGGACGAGGGATTGGCGCTCGTCGGCAACGACGTGGGCACGCCGATCATCGCGTTCGACAACTCCGACGGCGTGAAGGCCGGCTACTTCGGCCCGATCATCTCGCGGATCCCGACCACCGAGAAGAGCGTCGCGATGTGGGACGCCCTGGTGACGATGATGGACGTCGACTCGTTCTTCGAACTGAAGCGCTCCCGCACCGAGGCCCCCCAGCCCGGCGACCGCCCCCTCCCACGCTGAGAACGCCCACACCCAGCCCCTCCCCCGTTTGCGTGAGGAATTGCGTGGGACGGGTCGCCCAAATCTGTGCGCAAACGGCGATGTCAGGGGCGGCACGCGGTAAGGAGGCGTTGCTTGAAGACGGCTTCGTCGACCGACCAGATCACCCTGATGTTGGGATCGCGCCGTCCGAAGCGACGGTCTGGGATCGTGCAACCGCGGGTCGGGCCGTCGAGGCCGACCACGAGCCATTCGTCGGTGGCCTCGAGGACGATCGAATCGTCGAGGGCGACCGCCATGGCGATCGGATCGGGAAGGTCGAATCCGGCGAGTCCGGTGTCGAGGCAGTACTGCTCGACGTCACCGTTGATGTCGATGGCGAACTTGCCGAGCGGACCGACCGCCGCGAGCGCTGCCTGCTCGTCGTCGTTCATCACGGCGAACGTGCGCGAGATGTTCCACCCGATCATCGTCTTCGCCCCCGGCGCTGCGAACACGGAGGTCGCCGCTTCCGGGTCGGCCCACACGTTGTATTCGCCGAGCGAGTCCACGTTGCCGACGCCGTCGGGCGACCCCGCCATCAGATAGGTGTGTCCGAACATGGTGAGGAAGTCAGGGTCGCGTTCGAGCGCGGCGGCGATGTTCGTGAGCGGACCGAGCGTGACCAGGTCGTGTCGACCGGGTTCGTTCGCAGCGATGTCGAGAAGAGCACCGACCGCATCGGTGGACGTGACGCCCCGCGAGGGTGACGGCAGTGTGGCGCCGCCCATGCCGTCGGCGCCGTGCACGAACTGTGCGGTGTCGAGTGGGCGGGTCAGTGGCCGATCTCGACCGGCGTGCACGGGGATCTCGGGACCACCGGCCAGGTCGAGGGTGACGATCGCATTGCGGACTGCCAGATCGAGCGGCACGTTGCCGGCCACCACGGTGACCGCCCGCACGTCGACGGTCGGCTCGCGTACTGCGAGCACCAGCGCGATGGCGTCGTCCGATGCGGTGTCGGTGTCGATCACGATGCTGCGGCGCTCCATTGACGCAGTCTCGCATCAGCCACCGGAAGGCCGGTCGTCGGCGCAGTCGGCAGCACGGGCGTCGGCACGGTCGTGACTTCGGTGGGACTGCGCGATCAGAAGAGTGAGGCTTGTCCGACCACCTCGGTGGCCGGCACGACCGGCAGCGGTACCGGCAAGGATGCGAGTCCCTCCACGACCGAAGCGACATCGGCGTGGAACGTCCGCGCGAGTGCAGGCGATTCGCAGTTCTCCGGCTGGTGCACGAACACGTACGGTTCGCGGCCCTCGATAATCCACTCCGAGAGCTGCGTCGTCCACACCCGGAGACCTTCGATCGTCGTCACCAGGTCGTCGCCTCCGATCACCCGAACGACCGGTGCGGTACCCATCACGTCCGTGACCACCGGCAGTCTCGGCTTGGTCCGGCGTTCGTCGAGTGCGGCGTCCGACCGCAGCGATGATGCGTAGAGCGGTCGGGTGTCGAGCACCACCCGGCCGATGCCGGCACCGATCAGCCACTCGTCGACGGTGCGGTGCGTTGGACCTCCGTCGAAGAAGGCCGCGTGTCGGAACTCGACGACCCAGGCGAACGACGACGGCAGTCGACCGACGAACGACCGGAACACCGCCAGTGCGTCAGGTCCGAACGACGGCGGGAGCTGGACCTGCAGCGGGCCGATGCGGTCGCCGAGCGGTTGCACCGAATCGAGGAATGCGCCGAGCAGCGCGATCGCGTCTCCTCGCAAACGGAGTTCGTGGGTGACGTGGCGCGGCACCTTGAACGCGAAGCGGAAGTCGGCGGGGGCCTGCTCGGCCCAGCGATCGACGGTTTGCGCGGACGGGATCGCGTACAAGGTGGTGTTGCCCTCGACGGCGTTGCACCAGCCGGCGTAATCCTCGAGTTCGCGGCCTCGCATTCCGGGCGACAGGAACCGGCCGACCCACGGTGTGTGCGCCCACATCGGGCACCCGACACGGAGCACCCGGCTCGGCGATGCGCCGTGGTGTCGCGCCGCCGACGCGTCCGAATCGCCGCTTCGTCCCGCAGTCGTCATGTCGCCAGTCGGTGGATCCAGATCGGTGCGGCGACGCCCTTCACGCGCGTCGGCCCAACGGGTCGGAAGGCTCCGACGTACTGGTGGTCGTCGAGTGAGCGGACGACCTGTTCGGTCAACAGCAGCTCCCCCGGCCCGGCCAGGTCTGCCACGCGCGCAGCGATGTTGACCGTCTGGCCGACGTAGTCGCCGGACCGTTCGATCACCTCACCGACGTGCATGCCCATGCGAACGGCGAGTGGGAACTCGTCGCGCGCCGCTGCGACCGACGCCAGCACGTTGCGGGCGACCTCGAGGCCGGCCGATCCGTCCTGGAACCACAACATGAGTCCGTCGCCGAGCTCCTTGACGATGCGACCGCATCCTGCGAGGTGCCCTTCGACGATGTGGGACTGACGATCGAGCACCTCGACCGCAGCGCGATCACCGTGGACGTCGGTGTACGCAGTGAAGCCGACGAGATCGGTGAACACGATCGCCGCCATGCCGACGTCCAGCTCGGGGTCGCTCACTTGACGACGACTCGACCGCTCCCCGACCGCGCCGTCACGACGCAGTCGCACTCTCCATCGACTGTGACGGTGGTACTCGTGGGTGTTTCGGTGCGCACCCGCGCTCCGGCGGGCATCGTGATGTTGATCCGCCCCGACACCGTCTCGGCATCGACGTCGCTCGGTGTCCCCATCGTCAGGTCGATCCTGCCGCTGGTGCAGTGGGCCCGGGCTCGACCGTGGACGTCTCGTAACGTGATGCGCCCGCTGCCGGTGGCGACGTTGGCCGGTCCACACCGCCCGATCGTGACCGCACCGCTGCCGCCGACGACACGACACTCGCCGCTGACGGCTCCGATGTCGACCCTGGCGCTGCGGACCCGGATGTCGACGGACGCCGCCTCGTCGATCGACACCCTTCCCGACTTCGTGACCACGGCGACAGCGCCCGCTCTGCCGGACATGTCGACACGCCCCGATGACGTCCCGATCACGAGATCGAGCCCCTCGGGCATGCGGACCTCCACCCTCGAGCTGCCACCGTCGACGGTCACTTCGGGGCCATCGACGACCACCGACGCACCGTCGACCGACACCTCGTCGAGGTCGGCAACGGCTCGCACGCGCACCCGTCCGCTGCCCCCGGCGATCCGGATCGACTCGAGCGGTACCTGGGTGCGACTCACCACACATCGACCGTATCCCACCGCCGCACCCGAAAAATGCGCGGATCCGGCCGCTGAGCGACCGGATCCGCACGAATTTAGACTGGGACAGGGTTCAGTCGCGGTAGCTGGTCCCGGTTCAGTCGAGGCGTTCGATGATGGTGGCGTTGGCCATGCCGCCGCCTTCGCACATCACCTGCAGGCCGTAGCGGCCGCCGGTGCGCTCGAGTTCGTTGAGCAGCGTCGCCATCAGCTTGGTGCCTGACGATCCGAGCGGGTGCCCGAGGGCGATGGCGCCGCCGTTCACGTTGACCTTGCTCATGTCGGCGCCGGTCTCCTTCTGCCAGGCAAGAACGACCGAGGCGAAGGCTTCGTTGACCTCGAACAGGTCGATGTCGTCGATGGTCAGGCCGGTCTTCTCGAGGATCTTCTTGGTGGCCGGGATCGGACCCTTGAGCATGGTCACCGGGTCAGCGCCCGTGACGGCGAACGCGTGGAAGCGAGCGCGGGGCTTCATGCCCAGCTCGTCGGCCTTCTCCTTGCTCATGATCAGCACGGCGGACGCACCGTCGGAGATCTGCGACGAGTTGCCGGCCGTGATCACGCCGTCCTCCTTGAAGGCGGGCTTCAACTTGGCGAGCGTCTCGGCGGTGGTGCCTTCGCGGATTCCCTCGTCGCTCGTCATCACCTCGTTCTGACCGTCGATCTCGACCTCGATCGGGACGATCTCGTTCTCGAAACGGCCTTCGTCGCGTGCGATGGCGGCTCGCTGCTGGCTCTGGGCGCCGAACGCGTCGAGATCTTCACGGGTGATGCCGTACTCGCCGGCGATCATGTCGGCACCGATGCCCTGCGGCGGCAGGCCCGTCTCGGAGTAGCGATCGAGCTGCTCCTGCGGGAACGGGAAGCCCATGCCCTGCACGATCGAGGCGCCCATCGGGGTTCGGGTCATCACTTCGACGCCGGCGGCGACGACGACGTCGTACGCGCCGGCCATGACGCCCTGCGCAGCGAAGTGCATCGCCTGCTGGCTGGAGCCGCACTGGCGATCGATCGTGGTCGACGGGACCTCTTCGGGCCAGCCGGCGGCGAGGACGGCGTTTCGGCCGATGTTGAGCGACTGCTCACCGACCTGCATCACGCAGCCCATGATCACGTCGTCGACGAGCGCCGGGTCGAGGTTGTTGCGCTCCTGGAGCGCCTTGAGGACCTGGGCCGCGAGTGCGGCGGGGTGCTGGTCCTTGAGCTTGCCGTTGCGCTTGCCCCCCGGGGTGCGGACGGCGTCGACGATCACTGCTTCGGTCATTGGTGTTCTCCTGTTGGTGTGGTTGAGAAGGTGTCGAGTGATGAGCGAACGGACCGGATACGGACAGTTCGCTCATCGCACGGGGCGGCTTCGGTCGAGTGATGAGCGACGCGACCGGATACGGACGGTTCGCTCATCGCTCGGGAGTGCTCGGTGGTTCGGGGGTCGGGGTGGCGGCGATGGCGGACGCCAGGTTCTGCTGGAGGCGAGTCATCACCCAGGCGAGCGCTTGGCGTTCCTCGCGGCCGAGTCCGCGGCGGAGCTCGGCCCGCAGCACCTGGTCGACCTCGTTGATGTGGGCTGCGAGCTCGGACCCGGCTGGGGTGATCGCAACGAGCCAGACCCGCCGATCGTCGGGCTTCGGCTGGCGTTCGACCAGCCCGCGGGCCTGCAGGCGGTCGATCACCGAGCCGATGGCGGCACGACCGATCCCGAGATGGTCGGCGAGGTCGGTCTGGGTGGTCGCACCGAACTCGTCGACGTAGCCGAGCAGTGACGCCTGCGTGAGGTTGAGATCGAGCGGAGCCAACCGGCTGTCGAACGCCACCCGCACGAGTCGGGCCGTCGCCATCAGCGTGGATTCCACGCGGAGCCATGGCGGCGAATCCAATTCGTGGGTGGTGAGGTTGCTCATCTGGCTCGTCTGGCTCATTTGGCTCATCTGGATCTGGTCGGCGTTCCGAACTGTCACGTTTGACCCGGCACGGTGCGACGTGGTGTGGACACATACTGTACGGTGCCATACAGTATTGCAACTGCCAGTCTGTTGAACACATCTCGAGGAGCACCCCAATGACCGACACCGCCACCGGATCGACCACCGGACAGACAGAGGCCGAGGCCGCCAATTTCCGTCAGAAGTGCATCGACTTCATGGAGCAGTACGGCACCAAGCCCGCTGCCACCCTCGACGATCAGAAGGCGTTCCTTGCTGTAGCCGCCGAGGCAGGGCTGGCCGGACTTCCCGTGCCGACGGAGTACGGCGGCGGTGGCCTCACCCTCGCCCACGAGAAGATCTGGCGCGAGGTGAAGAGCAACTACCCGATGCCCGACAGCGAGTTCATCATCAGCCACGGTATGTGCATGCCGATGCTCGCCGAGTACGGCACCCACGAACAGAAGGAACGTTTCCTCGCCGACAACATCTCCGGCAAGACGATGTGGTGCCAGATGTTCTCCGAGCCCGGCGCCGGCTCCGACGTGGCCAGCCTGCAGACCAAGGCCGAGCTCGACGGCGACGAATGGGTGATCAACGGCCAGAAGGTGTGGACCACACTCGCCCACAAGAGCGACTACGGCCTCGTCGTCGCTCGCACCGACCCCGACCAGGTGAAGCACGCCGGTATCTCGATGTTCATCATCGACATGCGCGGTCCGGGCGTCGAGATCCGGCCGATCCACCAGATCGACGGCGGATCGCACTTCAACGAGGTCTTCTTCAGCGACGCCCGCATCCCGAAGGACTGGCTGGTCGGCGATCTGAACAACGGCTGGAACCTCGCCACGGCGATGCTGATGTACGAGCGCGTCGCCATCGGTGGCGCAGGCGCCGGCAAGATCAACCAGCCCCAGTTCAAGATGCTGCTCAAGGCGGCGAAGGAGACCGGCGCGATCGACAACCCGGTCGTCCGCGACCAGCTGATGCAGATCTGGTCGATGGAGACCTGCAAGTCGCTGGTGGCGATGAAGACACGCGACGAACTGAAGGCCGGCAAGACCCCGGGCCCCGGCGGTTCGCTCGGCAAGCTGTTCGGCTCGGTCATCGCCTGGAAGACCCGCGAGTTTGCGCTCGAATTCGCCGGACCGAGCTCGGTTGCCTGGGATCCCGACGACGAGACCGGCGGCGAGCGTCAGCGCGCCGTGCTCAACAGCTTCCAGTCCGGCATCGCCGGCGGCACGGACGAGATCCAACGCAACATCATCGGTGACCGTGTCCTCGGCCTCCCGCGCGAGCCGGCCGTCGATCGCGGCGTCCCGTTCCGCGAGCTGAAGGTCGGCACCCAGTCCAACTGAGCCGTTCGGGACGACACGGGTCTGACCCGTGTTGTCCGCCAGCGCTCAGTCGGTCTCCGCCGGCGCCGCCCTGGTGGCGAGCGCTGTGCGGGCTTCCACGACGAGATCGGCGAGTGTGCGTCCGGGACGACCGAGCACGACCGGCGTTCCCGCGTTGCGCAGCGTGCGAGCCGTGTCGGCGGCGAGTTCCGATGTGTCGGGATTCGTCGACGACAGCACAACGACGTCGACGTCATGTTCGGCGCAGAATCGGACCAGCTCGTCCGGAGGCATGTTCGCCCCCAGGTGCTCGACCGACCAGTTGTCGTCGCGCAGCACCACGGCCGCCATGGAGGTCGGCAACGAGTGCTGGTCGCCACTGACGGCGGCGACCATCGCGGTCCCCCGCCGGCGCCCTCGAGGATTCGGTGACAGTTCGCCGAGCAGGCGTTCGACGATCGCCGAGGCGCGGTGCTCCACCCAGATGGTCAACCGGCCGTCGTGCCAGTCGGTGCCGATGCGCACGAGCGGCGGCACCAACACGTCCTGGATGACGTCGACGATCGACGCGCCTTCGTCGACCAGGCTCCGCACGAGTTGTCGCACCGAGGACTCGTCCCCTCGCACCAGCGCGTCGTGGACACGATCGGCCGACCGCGCCATGCGCTTGCCAGAGGGTGGCGTCGGCGCTTGCGGCGCAGCTCGGCGAGCAGCCATCGCGACGATGTCCGAGGCCGCCACCTCGTAGCGACTGTTGACGAGGCGAGCCGGGAGTTTGCCGGTGCGGACCCACCGATATGCGGTCTGGTAGTGGACCCCGAGTTCATCGGCCGCGGACTGGAGATCCACGTGTTTGTCGTCGTCGCGCACCTCCTCACTCTAGTGGTGGAAAATTATTTGGACTAAGTGATGCTAATTATCGCTAAAGGTCGCTAACGTCGTCTCATCGGTTGCATCGGAGCAACCCGAACTGTAAGGAGCACGACATGGAACTCGTCCTGAGTGAGAACCAGTTCAACCTGGTGTACAACTTGTTCTCGTTCGTCATCGCCAGCATGGGAGCGGCATTTCTCTTCTTCCTGCTGGTGCGATCCAAGGTGTCACCCCGCCACCGGATGGCGGTGACGCTGTCCACGCTCGTTGTGGCGATCGCCTTCTACCACTACGTACGGATCTTCGATTCGTTCTCGAGTGCCTTCGACTTCGTCGACGGCGAGTACATCCAGACCGGCGCCCCGTTCAACGAGGGGTACCGCTACGTCGACTGGTTGCTGACAGTTCCGCTGTTGCTC
>JBGTIA010000375.1:0-2884 GCA_041745835.1 Ilumatobacteraceae bacterium
TCCGGGTCGTCGGGATGAACGTCGCCGGCGTTGCTCGTCCACAGCTCGTGGCGGCGTCGAGCGATCCGACTGTCGGCTGCGGCGACGAACCCGCGGAGTCGCTGGGCAGCGCCGGCGAGCACGTCGAGCTCGCGGCGATCGGAGCATCGCGTGTCGGTGGCGGTCAACAGGTCGACGGCTGCGTGGACGTCACGAGCGAGGTCGACGTCGGATCCGTCGTCGGGTTCGCTCGATCGGTTGAGGACCGGAATCGGTCGAAGGAGGTCGTCGGAGAACCTTCCACTATCGTACATACGTTCGACAGCGTTTGTCAACCACTGGACGAAAGTGGCGTGTTGACTATGCGAACGATCCCCTCAGCGCTCACGCAGGGCCACCATTCCTTGGCGACCATGGGTACATGTGTTCGATGTCACAGCGGGCTGCCATCATGAGGGTCGCTTCGGCGCAGTGCCGAATCGCCGTCAGAAGGGATCACTATGTCGCTCACTCTCGAACAGCTCGTGGAGGCCGTCGGGCCCGCCACTCCATACTCCTCGATCTCGATCACGGCGGAGATGCGGCCAACGGGACCCGAGGGCACCAAGGTGGCCCCGCCCTCGTACCCACCGTCAGCGAACCGTGACACACCGTACGTGATCGACCGGCGTTGGATCGGCGGCGAGGAGCGACAAGTCGTGCTCCTCGACTCGCAACAGTCACAGGGCAATCGTTGCGAGCTCGCGCTGCGTGACGCGTGCGACGACGGTCTGCTCGACCTGCCGATGTTCGTGCTCACCACCGACGTCGTCACCGACGCCGGCACTCGGACCGTGCGTCTCACATCGCTCGACTTTCCGCATCGATACGCGGACGCGTACCTGCGAGACACCGAACTCGATGGTGTCAGGTTCGACAAGTCGCCGATCGGCAAAGCGTTGCGTCTGGCGGAACCTCGTGAGGCGCGGGTGCTGTACGAGCGGGAGCCGTACTCGATTGTCTATGGGGCTTGGGACAGCCACCGCAAGGGGCGCCAGGCGAAGTTCCCTCGCGTGTACGACTCCACGATCATCGGTTTCGACCCGATCGTCGGTCACCGGGTCGGTGGCCGGCTCGATCCGCTGAATCTCACGGGTGCAGTTCAAGCAGGGACCGATGGTGACTGGGCATTCGTCGCGGAGGGTGAGAAGAAGAAGCAGGGGGAACGCCTCAGCGAGATCGGGCACGGCAACGCCCTGGATTCAGGCGGGGCCCACGGACACGTTTCCATCACCGGAGCACGCAAGCTCACCACGATCCACCTCGCGGCTCTGGCCGGAATCCGATTCGGCATCGACGTTCCGTCGGATGCCCTCACGGCCGGACGGGCAGCGCTCGTGGCACTGGCATTGCTCGGTGATCGGTTGGCGTTTGCACGGCCGTCGGTGTTTCTCCGGTCCGGTTGTGAGCTGTCGACTGAGTCCGAATTGGCGGTCCTCGAGCGGCCCGACGGATCGGGCGATTCATTCGAGCTCGACTCAACAGGCTCGATCAAACTCTTCGAAGAAGCGATAGCCCACGCTGCGAACCACGGTTTGGCGATGGCGAGCGATCGTCTCGAAGTCGCGCCATTGCCCGGGCTCGTCGACGCGATCAGTCACGCGTATGTCAAGGCGCAGGGAGACGGCTGATGCCCCTCGTGGCAAACGTGACATTGCGGACGGGTCGCTACGAGGCAGGAGGACTTGACGACCGGCTCCCCGAGGTCGTGCCTTCGCCGTTCCGCCTGTTCTGTGCGCTGGTGTCGGTCGCTGCACGGCACGGAGATCCGTCGGCGAACGCTGGATTGCGCTGGCTCGAAGAGCAGCCGCCACCCGACATCGTTGTTCCAGCTGAGATCGATCGAGGCCGCACTGACACCTTCTTCGTCACGAACAGGGTTGAGTTGAAGGGCGGCTCGATGACGCATCCCGGTCGCCAGAACGGTGCCAAGCACCGGTCGTGGATCACCTTCCGCGGCCCGGGATTCGGATTTGTCTGGCGCTCGACCCCTGATTCGGCCGTCCTCGAGTCATTGAGCGAGCTTGCCCGCGGAGTCACTTACATCGGCCGGGTGGAGAGTGTGGCCAGGGTCGAGTTCACTTCTGGCCCGGCCGCCGAACCTGGTCCTGACGATCGGCTGCTGCGACAGGTGCCGCTTGGCATCGCAGGCGCGAGCGTCTCGACGCCGTACCCGGGTGTGGTCGACGCGCTCGTCGACGCCTTCGAGCGAGGCGCATCGGCGTGGGAGGTAGCGCGTGCCACGTCGTATGCGATTGATCAGTCGCCCGCTCGCGAAGTCGTTGGTGGGCCGTTCGACTCGATGCTCGTCTTCAGCATCGACGGACAGCCGGTTGCAGGGGCGAACGTTCTCGACGTCACGGCTGCGCTACGGGCCGCCGTAATCGGTCGCGTGAAGCAGGTCACGGGCCATGATCACGTCCCCGACGCGGTCCACGGTCACCGGTCCGACACGGGTCATCTGGGATATCTCGGCCTGTCGTTCGCGGATCACGACCGTGCGGATGGTCGGGTTCTCGGGTTGGCGGTGGCCACCCCGGCCGATCTCGCCCCAGACGTCCGTGATGTGCTCGCCCGGGCCATCGCGGACCCATCGGCGCCGTTCGCCGAGATCAGCTACGGGCGGGCCCGTGGCGGTCGGCTCAGCATCGTGTTCGATCCGTTCTCCTCGCGTGCTCGAACGCTCACGGCTGCGCACTGGCAGGGTGGTCGAGGTGGTCGACGGACATGGTCGACCGTGACCCCGTTGATGCTCGACCGGTTCCCGGGGCGGGACGAGCCGATCGAGTCGGCCGTCGCGGGCTGCGTGGTGCGCGCGGGCTATCCCGCGCCGGAGCTGGTCGAGGTGTCGCCGAGCGGGTTCGTG
>JBGTIA010000376.1:0-5941 GCA_041745835.1 Ilumatobacteraceae bacterium
CGCCCCTTCACGAAGCGCTGCCTGGCGGGCGACACCTGCCGACGACGAGTCGAGTGACTTGGTGCGGATCGCCGCTCCGGTGTCGTCGTCGAGTCGCGACAACAGTCGCCGGGCAACCGCACGCGCTTCGTCCTCGGTCTCGCGCACGATCACGTGCGAGCGCCACCCGTAACGCAGCGAGCGCCCCACGGCGCTCGCTCGTTCGTCCATGTCGGCCTTGACCTCCAACACCTTGTCGGTCACGTCGGGCCACATCAGGAACACGTCGGCGCCGGCGGCGGCACACTCACGGGCCGCCGGCGACAAACCGCCGAAGTAGAACAACGGGCTGCGTCCGCTGACGGTCCGCGCCTTCGGTGGTGCCACCTCGAGATCGATGAACTCACCGTGGAAGTCGACCGGTTTGCCGTCGAGCAGCTCGCGCAGGCAGAACATGATCTCGGTCGACCGTCGGTAGCGCGGCTCACTGTCGAGGACCTCCCCCGGGACGTCCGACGAGATGATGTTGATCGCGAGCCGACCGCCCATCATCTGGTCGAGTGATGCGAGCTGGCGGGCGAGCTGCGGCACCACCATCTCGCCGCACCGAATGGCGAGCAGCATACGCATCGTGGTCATCGGGGCCATGCCTGCCGCGAACGTCGTGTTGTCGATGCCGAGCGCGTAGCCCGACGGCAACAACACGTTGTCGAACCCGTAGCGATCAGCGGTCAGCACGATGTTGCGGCAGTGCTCCCACGAACTCACGAGCTGGGGATCGGGAACACCCAGGAACTCGTAGTCGTCGTCGCACAGCGCACTGAACCAGGACATCTCGACGGTCATGCCATCGCCCCCTTCGTGTCGTTCGATTGCATCAGTTCTCCGAGTTCGACCGGGCGCCCGAGCTCGATACTGAGGTGGGCCGCTGTACCCATGGCGACGGCCCAGTAGCCATCTTCGAGCGTGACGTCGGGGCGTCCTCCGCTACGGATCGTGTCCGCGAACAAGAGATGCTCGACGAAACTCGAACCGTGGTGCAGACCTTCGTGGAGCACCCGCGGATCCGTCACCTCGTACTCCTCGATGGCGCCGATCCAGTGTTCACCCCGGCGCCCGACACGCACGACGTTCGACGGGATCAGCGCCTCGACCTTGCCGGCGTCGCCGGTGACGGACAGTTGCTCCTGTTCCTTGGTCGCTTCGGCGAACATGCACACATCGAGCAGGGCACGCGCCCCGCTCGGATAGTCGACGATGACGAAGGCGTTGTCGAGGATGTCCGGCGTGCGTCCGTCGTAGCGCTCGTCGAGATGGTTGACGTCCTGGGCGCCCGACGCCATCACCCGCCACGGACGCTCCCGCAGGACGAGATTCATCAGATCGAAGAAATGGCAGGTCTTCTCGACCAGCGTCCCGCCGGTGTTGGCGCTGAAGCGATTCCAGTTGTCGACCTTGTCGAGGAACGGAAACCGGTGTTCGCGCATGGCGACCATGCGCGGCGTTCCGACCGCACCGTCGTGCACGAGGCGGATGAGCTCCGATGCTGCAGCCATGTAGCGGTACTCCATGGCCATCCAGGTGACCGATCCAGCAGGTCGTGCCGCGTCGAGCTCGAGCAGGCGTGCACAGTCGGCGACCGTGGTGCACAGCGGCTTCTCGACCAACGCATGGACGCCCGTGGCGAGGACATCACCGATGACGTCGAAGTGGGTGTGGTTCGGCGACGCGACAACGACGGCGTCGCACAGGTCACTCGCCAGCAGATCGCGATGATCAGCGAAGACGGCGACGTCGTGGCCGGTCGCCTGCGCACCGAGTGAGCGCGAACTCTCGTTGGGGTCGCTGACCGCCGTCAGCTCGGCGCCGGGGAGGGCCAGGATGTTCTCGATGTGCTCGATGCCCATCATGCCGGTGCCGATGACGCCGTATCGGATGGTCGTGAGTGCGGATTCCATGGACCTATCGAACCATCCTCGGCGCCCGAGACACGACGCCAACGGTTCGCACTAGGTTGGCGATCATGAGCCTCGTCAACACCCAGCCGCGCTCGATCGGGTCGCTCCCACAGGTGGGACCACTGTCGTTCGGACTGTGGCGGTACACCGACACCGACGTCGCGGCGGCACAGGCACTGCTGGAAGCCGCACTCGACGCCGGGATGAACCTCGTCGACAACGCCGATGTGTACGGCTTCGACTGGGGCGGCACCGGTTTCGGCCGCGTCGAGGAGATCCTCGGCAGCGTGCTCGCCGTTGCGCCGGCGCTGCGGGAGCGCATGGTGCTCGCCACCAAAGGCGGGATCACCCCACCGGTCCCGTACGACTCGTCGCCCGGGTACCTCCGGTCGGCATGTGAGGCATCACTGCAGCGCATGGGCGTCGAGGTGATCGACCTGTACCAGATCCATCGGCCCGATCTGTTGAGCCATCCCGCCGATGTCGCCGGCACGCTGGCCGCGCTGCGCGACGAGGGAAAGATCCGAGAGGTCGGAGTCTCCAACCACACGCCGGCACAGGTCGCCGCGCTGTCGGCGCACCTTTCCTTCCCGCTGGCGTCGAACCAGGTCGAGTACTCGGCGCTGCGCCTCGATCCGTTGCGTGACGGGACGTTCGACGAGTGCATGCGCACGGGAACGGTCGCGTTGGCGTGGAGCCCGCTCGCGGGCGGCCGTCTCGCGACCGGCGACGGCGTGCGGCCCGAACTGCTCGACGTGATCGATCGCCTCGCGGAGCGTGAGGGAGTCGACCGCGCGACGCTCGCGCTCGCATTCGTGCTCGCCCATCCTTCGGCACCCGTGGCCATCGTGGGAACGCAGAACCGCGAGCGACTCGCCTCGAACACCGCCGCGCTCGACGTCGTGCTGTCGCGCGAAGACGTGTACGCCGTCATCCAGGCATCCGAAGGCGTGCCACTCCCGTGACCGGCGGTCGACCGTCCTGAACGTGCTGCAACCAGGTGTCCGCTGACACCTGTCATGTCAGCCCTCGATCGACTGCCGGGTGGCCGGGTCGAAGAAATGGATGTTCTCGGTCGAGATCGCGATGTCGATGGTGTCGCCCATCCTCGCGGGTGAGCGTGGGTTGAATCGTCCGACGGCGTTGGAGGTCTCCGAGCCCGAGCCCACCTTCTCGTCGACTGCGTCGGGATCGCCCGAGTCGACCTTGGGGGCGTCGATGCGGAAGTGCGCCATGATCTCGGATCCGAGCGACTCGAGCAACGTCACCTTGGAGCGGATCCGCTGCGACTCCGGGATCTCCGGGGCGAGCGATGCGTCCTCGTAGTCCTCCGGACGGATCCCGGCAATGACCATCCGCCCGTCGAACTCGCGCAATTTCGGGTGCTTGACCAGACACTCGGGGTCGAGACCGACCGTGTTCGACCCGAGCGTGATGCTGCCGACGTCGCCCGACAGGTTCACCGTCGCCTCGAACAGGTTCATCGACGGCGACCCGATGAACGCTGCGACGAACACATTGACCGGGTGGTCGTACAAGTTCTGCGGTGTGTCGACCTGTTGCAGGTAGCCGTCCTTCAACACTGCGACACGATCACCCATCGTCATCGCCTCGATCTGGTCGTGCGTGACATACACGGTGGTGACGGCCAACTCGCGCTGCAGTGCGGCGATCTCGGCGCGCATCTGCACGCGGAGCTTCGCGTCGAGGTTCGACAGCGGCTCGTCCATCAGGAACGCGGCCGGCTGACGCACGATCGCCCGACCCATGGCAACCCGTTGACGCTGGCCGCCGGACAGCTGACCAGGCTTGCGGTCGAGGTTGTCCTCCAACTCGAGGATCGCTGCCGCCTTGCGAACACGGGTGTCGATCTCGTCCTTCGGGACCTTGGCCAGCTTGAGAGCGAAGCCGATGTTGTCGTACACGGTCATGTGGGGGTACAGCGCGTAGTTCTGGAACACCATGGCGATGTCACGGTCCTTCGGCTCGACGTCGTTGACCACCCGGTCCCCAATCCTCATCGTGCCGCCGCTGATCGTCTCGAGCCCGGCGATCATCCGCAACGCCGTCGACTTGCCGCAGCCCGACGGCCCGACGAGCACGAGGAACTCTTTGTCGGCAATCTGCAGATCGAGGTCGTGGATTGCGTGGAAGCCGTTGTCGTAGACCTTGTTGATGCCTTCAAGTTGGACTGTTGCCATGTCGATGATCCTCCTGCGGCGCGCGCCGTTCAGACGTCGTGAACGTGATCCCCCTCGACCACTGGTCCGAGACGTTAGCCCAAACTGGCGGTCTGTCGACTCGTGCGGGCCGTCGCTCGCCGCTTCGGGGCCTGCGCGGTCGTGCCGCGCACGATCAGTTCACCTGCAACCAGGCGCTCGGTGCGATCGAACCGTTGGCCCTGGATCTGGGCGAACAGCATGTCGACTGCATGGTCGACGATTCGCGTCACGGGTTGGTGCACGGTCGTCAACGGCGGGTCGGTGAAGCGCATCAATTCGGTGTCGTCGAATCCCACCACCGACACGTCGGCCGGCACCGAGAGTCCTCGCTGGCGAGCAGCGCGGATCGCGCCCAATGCCATCATGTCGCTCGCCGCAACGATGCCGGTGATGTCGTTGTCGAGGAGGCGTTGCGCACCGGTGAAGCCACCGTCGAGGGTGAAGATGGTCTCGATGACGCGGTCGTCCAGGTCGCCGTCGGCACCGTCGGCCCGTGCCGCATCGGTGAAGCCCGCGAGCTTGCGCTGCACCGGGGCGTAGCAGGTCGGACCGATGAGTAGCCCGATGCGCTCGTGGCCCAACTCGCGAAGGTGGCGGTACGCGGTGATCGTGGCCGCATGATCATCGGTCGACACGCTCGGCACCGGCGGCGCGCCGGTTGCATCGGGTGCCATTGCGCCGTTGATCGTGACCAGACCGATGCCGCGGCTGGTGATCTCGTCGTAGATCGAGTGATCGGCGCGGGTGTCCGCGTGGCGTCCCGACACCACCACGACGCCCGCCACACGACGTTCGATCAACGACTCGAGATAGTCGTCCTCGGTGGCTCCGACCCGCGTTGCGCAGCACAGCACGCACAGATAACCACTCGACAGGAGACGCGCCTCGACGGTCTGCACGAACTTGGGGAAGATCGGATTGTCGAGTTCCGGCACGATGAGCCCGACCACGCCGACGTGTGGGCCGGTTCGGAGGGCCTCGGGGACGTAGCCGAGTTCGGCGAGCACGCGCAGCACGCGGTCGCGAGTCGACGAACGCACACCGTCCTTGCCGTTCATGACGCGACTGACCGTGGCCTCACTCACACCGGCGAGCGCGGCGACGTCCTGCAGTCGGATCCGCATGGGAGTGGACTGTACGCGTCGCCTGCAAGAAATGGAAGAATTCCTGCAAGATTCTTGCAGTGGCTCGATTGTTTCCGTATTGTGAACGGTGGTGGAGCCTTCGACTGAACAGCCGACTTTTCGGGTACTGGCGGTCGGCACGGGTCCACTGACGAACACCGTGAACCAACAACCACCTCGCCGGCTCAGGCCGGCACCATCACCTCCTGAGGGGGAGACACCATGCGCGCATCACGCCGCTTGATCGCCTTCGCCGCCGTAGCCGCCCTGGTGGGCGCTGCGTGCGGTAGCGACGACACGAGCGATTCATCATCCGCCGGGGACACCACCGGCACCGAGACCACCGACGCACCGGACACGACCGAGGATGCCACCGACACCACCGAGGCGACCACGGAGACGACCGAGGCGGCGACGACCGAGACCACCGAGTACCAGCCGCCCGCACGTGGCGACGCCGACCTCGTGATCTGGGCCGACGACACCCGAGCACCCGTGCTCGAGCCGATCGCTGCGGCGTTCTCCGAGGCCGAGGGCGTCAACGTCCAGGTGCTCGAAGTTCCGTTCGACCAGATCCGCGACAACCTGTCGGTGCAGGGTCCCGCCGGCGAAGGCCCCGACATCATCATCGGTGCTCACGACTGGCTCGGCGAACTCG
>JBGTIA010000377.1:0-4693 GCA_041745835.1 Ilumatobacteraceae bacterium
GTCATCGACATCGACAACTTCAAGGCCGCCAACGACAGCTGGGGTCATGCTGTGGGCGACGAAGTGCTCATCGCATTTGCACGAGCGCTTCGCAGCCACAGCCGTCCAGGGGACCAATTCGGTCGGTTGGGCGGCGACGAACTGCTCGCTGTGTTGATCGGTGCCGGCCCCGGCCCCGATGGATTGAACTCGTTCCTGAGTCGCCTGAACGAGACGTGGCCGTCTGTGCGTCCCGCGAGGTGACGTACTCCGCTGGCGCTGCGCTGGTGGGTCACCGAACCGGGACGGAAGCGCTGTCAGCTGCCGACGCCGCGCTGTACAGCGCAAAAGCGATGGGACGCGACCAGGTCGCCGTGGATCCGACACCAGGGCAGCCCGTGGCGTTCGCCGACGACGGGGAGAACGAGTTCGAGCGTTGAACGGCCACGGGCGTCTCGGCGACCAGCGTGTGCGCCCGATGGCGCCCGAGAGGTCAACGCACCGCGACGAGCTCTCCTGCGCTCATCCGGATGACGGGGTGTGTTGCTTCTTGGCTTCGAGCATCGCACGGTCCGCGGCGCTGATGAGCGCCGACGCGTCCGGATCGGTGCGTCGCGTGTCGGCGATACCGATGCTTGCGCGGCAGCGCACGGTGACGCCGCCGCCGATGTCCACCGGGGCGCTGAGCGCGGTGTGGATCCGCTCGACGGGAGTGCGGATCGCATCGTCGTCTGCTCCTTCGGAGACAACGACGAACTCGTCGCCGCCGTAGCGGGCGACGACATCAGCGTCTCGTACAGCGGTCTGCAGCCGAGCTGCCATGGTGCGGAGCACGGCGTCACCTGCGTCGTGTCCGTGGGTGTCGTTGACCGACTTGAACCCGTCGAGGTCGAGGACTGCGACCGTGAGATGCGTGCCCGACCGGTTGATGCGCCCGATGGCCTGGCCGAGAAGCTCGTCGAGGAGGCGTCGGTTGGCGAGGCCGGTGAGGGGGTCGCGCATCGCTTGTTCGGCCAGTTGCGCCTGCAGGGCGCGGATCTCGGTGACGTCGCGCGCTGTACCTTGCGCACCGACAGGGGTCTTGACGACGTGGAGTTCGAACACGCCGAGGGTGCCGTCCACTCTCCGGAACGGAATGTCGCGCCGCGGTCGGAAGTCCCTGCCGGCGATCAGGTCGTCCATCTCGGCCCGACCAGCAGCGCCATACGCACGGGCGAACACTCTGGAGTCGGCAACGACGGCCGCGACGGGAATGCCGGTGATGCGCTCGAACGACGGGCTCTGGTAGACGAAATGAGCATCCGGCAGACGAGAAAGACTGAACACGACGTCGGGAGACCGATCGGCGAGCTCCCGGAAGCGAGATTCGCTGCGCTGCAGACGCGAGACGAGTTGGTCGGCGTGGCGCACGAGCAGCTGAACCACGACTGCAACGACAATGGCGGCGACCACGACGTCGAGCCATCGATCGATGTCGGCCAGACCCTGGGGAAACGAGTGCACGGCTACTGCGTGCGCGACACCGACGAGGACAACGATGAGTACCGCTCCCTTGCGGCCGTAGAAGTGGGAGGTCCAGAGAACCGGCAACATGTAGAGCACTGCTGCGTCGCCGGCGCCGTTTCGCGTCGCAAGGGTGTGTGCGACGAGAACCACGCCTGCGGGACCCAGCGGAGCGAGCGTCAGCTTGGAGAGTCGGGGCCCCACGACGGCGAGGAGCCCGGCGACGATCAGCGCAACGCAGCTCGGTATCACCGAGAAGCTCGGTCCGCCCGGGATCGCAGCCGCGACGAGGCCGATGAGTCCCCCGCCCGCGTACATCGCGACCGCGGACCACGCGATCGAGCGCGGGCTCAGACCCTGCTCAGCGAGGTTCATCGCACTTCTTGCGCTTCTCGTAGACCGACCACCACATCTCTATCGGTCGCGGACGAGCGGACTCGATAGACACACCGTCCATTTGTCGGGGTCTCGTCGGTGCAGACGTCAGAACTGCACGGGGTGGGCGGGGCCCGCGTGCGTTCGTGGGTACGTGCGCTTCAGGAGGGGGCCGGTGATGGCGGTGGTGACCAGGGCCATGACGACGATGATCGTGTAGGCGGTGGTGCCGATCACGCCGAGGGACAGCCCGACGGTTGCGACAACGATCTCGAGGGCGCCGCGAGCGTTCAGGGTGATCCCGAGACCGAGGGAGTCGCGCCGGCCCAGCCGTCCGGCGCGCCCACCGGCATACGAGCCGAGGATCTTCGCAGCCGTGGCGGCGACGGTGACAGCGACGGCCCAGAACGCCACGGAGACCGACCCGAGTTCGGTGAGGTCGACCCGGATCCCTGCGATCGCGAAGAAGAGCGGCGCGAAGATTCCGTTGGTGATCCACGTGATGGCGGCCATGCCCTTTCCCTGGCCGAGGCGGCTTCCACCAACTGCGATCCCTGCGATGAACGCGCCGATCACCACCTCGATACCGATCGCATGGGTGATCGTTCCGACGCCGACCACTGCCAATGCGATGAGGCTGGCCTCCGCAGCGGGTCCGCCCGATCGGCGTTCGACGGCGACGGAGACGTGATCGAGAACCTGCGGTCCGAACCTCAACACCACGCCGGCCGTCACCGAGACGACGACGATCGAGACGCCGAGCGGTCCGGGCGCGAAGTCGCCTGACTCGGCGATGCCGACGACGACACCGAGAAGCAGCCAGCCCACGACGTCGTTGGCGGTCGCAACGCCGAGGGCGAGTTGCGCGAACGGTTCCTTCGACAATCCGAGGTCACCGAGGATGCGCGCCGCGACGGGCAGTGACGAGATGGCGAACGCAACGGCGAAGAACGACACGAAGACCGTCCGGGTGCTGTCCGAGCCGATCATGTTCTCGGGCAGGGCAGCGGCGACGGCGGCGCCGAAGGCGAGGGGCACGATCAGACTTCCGAGCGTCGAAGTCGTCGCAGCGCGTCCCTGACGGCGGATCATCGACACATCGACGTCGGCGCCCGTGATGCCGAGGAGGAACACGATGCCGATCCATCCCAGCCCGAGCAGCAGACCAGCTTGGCGTTCACTCGGTGGGAAGAGCCAGTCGAACCCGTTGGCCCAGAGTTGTCCGAACACAGACGGCCCGATCAGCACTCCAGCGAGGAGCTCACCGATCACGCGTGGCTGACCCAACAGCCGCATCAGGTATCCGCCCGAGCGCGCGAGGAGGAGGACGATCAGGATCTGGCACCAGAAGACGAGCAGCGAGTGTTCGTCGAGCGGCGGCAGGGGAACCGTTCCGAGCCAGTGCATGCCGAATCGCACGATACTCAGCCGGCCGTATCCGACGAAGGCGTCCCGCCGTGGAACCCCTCACGGTCGACGACTCGGCGACAGCGAGCTTCAGTGATCGCCGAGGTGGGCGCCGACGACCTGGTCGGCGGTGGAGCGACTCTGGGGGTGACCGGTGACCGCCTCGAGGAAGGCAGCACGTTCGACTGTCAGCAAGCCGACGGCGGTGATCGCCGTGACGGTCGCTTGCCGGGGCATGTCGCGCAGCAGGGCGATCTCGCCGAACGACTGGCCGGCAGTGAGCTGACGGGCGATCCGACCCGCCACCGACACTTCGAGCCTGCCGTGGAGTACGAGGTAGTAGCGGTCACCGACATCTCCCTCCGACACGACCACCGTCCCTGCAGGAACGGTCAGCTCGCAGGCGTTGGCGGTGAGCGACTCGATCGCCAGCACGTCGAGCGGTGCGAAGAGGGGGTCGGCGAGCAACCGCTCGATCACCGCCGGATCGGGTCGGGGGAGTTCGTCGAGCTGGCCGACAACCGACGCGACTGCCACGAGCGCGATCAACAGCACCGCGGTGCCGGTCACACCGGACGCCCAGTCGACGCCGAGCCCCTCGACAAGTAGCGGGATGGCCAGCGCCCCGACGGCCATGGCGAGCATCGTGAGACCCTCGTACACCCCGAAGATGCGCACCAGCAGGTTGCGAGGGGCGAGCCGCTGCAAGGCCACTGCGCCAGTCACGGAGAGCAGGCTGCGACCGACCCCGACCAGCGCGAACACGATCATCGCCGGTACGAGGCGATCCACTGCGGCCAGAGCGACAATTGGTACTCCGAGCACCGCGGCGCTCAGCAAGAACGGCCGCATCAGCGCATCTCGTCCGATGAGACGGCCGGCGATCAACGATCCGACGATCGACCCCATTCCCACCGAAGCGGCGAGCAGACCGGCCAGCGAGCCACCGACGGCGTCGAGACGCACCTCGGCGAACACCACCCCGAAGACGTCGAGTGCACCGACCGCCAGCGAGCCGACCGCCATCGCCGCGACCACAGCCCGCAGCGTACGGTCGATCCTCAGGGCTCGCAGACCGCCGATCACCTGGTCGGCGAGGTCGCGGCGGCGCATTCCCGCGAGCGCTCCGTCGGCAGTGTGAGCGAGGTCGAGATCCCACGTGAGGACCATCCCGAGGGCAGCGAGAACCCCGAACACCATGAACACACTGCCGATGTCGGCCCAAGCGAACAGTACGGCCGCAACCAGCGGGCCGACGGCGCCGCCGATGTCGTTGATGACGCCGATCAGCACGTTGGCGCGCACGAGTTCGTCGGGTCGCGAGGTCACCGCCGGGAGTATCGAGCCGACGACCGGTCGGGTGAGGCTGTGCGCACCCGAGAGCAACACCGCCGCTGTGTAGGCGGCCAGCGGGGCGTCGACCCAGATC
>JBGTIA010000378.1:0-3962 GCA_041745835.1 Ilumatobacteraceae bacterium
TCGGCGCCGATCTCGAGGATCAGACTGCCGCCGGGCCGCAAGCGCGCAGGTGCACCCGCCGCAATGACCCGGATGTCGTCGAGGCCGTCGTCGCCGGCGAACAGGGCCTGCGACGGCTCCCACTCGCGCACACTGGGCTCGAGATCCGCCGAACCGATGGCCACGTACGGAGGGTTCGACACGATCACGTCGAAGGCCGTGTCGTCGGGCAACGCGTCGAACCACGAGCCCGTCGCCACCCGCACGTTCGCAGCGGCCGGTCCGATGCCGGCGAGGTTCGATCGGGCCACGTCGATCGCGTCGGCGCTGGCGTCGGTGATCCAGACCATCGTGCCCTGACGAGGCAGCTCGAACGCCATCGACAGGCCGATCGCGCCGGAGCCGGTGCCAAGGTCGGCCACCGTGCGCGACGGTGAACGCTGCGCGGCAAGCTCGATCGCCACCTCGGCCACCAGCTCGGTCTCGGGTCGCGGGATCAGCACCCGGGCGTCGACGGCGAGGGTGATCCGACGGAAGCTCCACTCACCGAGGACGTACTGCAGCGGTTCGCCGGTCCGGTACCGAGCCACCATCGAGTCGAGGTGCGACACCATGCGCACCGTTGCCGGCTCGTCGAGGCGGGCGAGGAACTCGTCGCCGTCGATGCTGGCCGACGCCACTTCGCACAGCCATCGCGCTCGAGCCCGATGGGCGATCGTCTCCGTCGTCTCGGCCCACAGTTGTCGCCAGGTCACCGCCTCACCATCGTCGAGGCTCGGGTCGTGGGCGTTCATGCTCCGTCGGCGAGCAGACGAGCCCGCTCGTCTGCCTGCAGGGCGTCGATCACCACTTGGAGTTCGCCGCCGAGGATGGAGCCCAGGCGATATACGGTGAAGCCGATGCGATGATCGGTCACCCGATTCTCCTTGAAGTTGTAAGTGCGCACCTTCTCGCTGCGGCCACCGCCACCCACCTGCGATCGGCGTTCGGCGGACAGCTCGTCGCTGCGCTCGCGCTCGGCCAACTCGAACAGGCGGGCGCGCAGGACGAGCATCGCCCGCGCCTTGTTCTGCAGCTGCGAGCGTTCGTCTTGCATCGCCACCACCACGCCGGTCGGTCGATGGGTGATACGCACGGCGGAGTCCGTGGTGTTGACGCTCTGTCCGCCCGGCCCGCTGGCCCGGTAGACGTCGATGTCGAGATCTTTGTCGTCGATCTGCACGTCGATCTCGTCGACCTCGGGGAGGACGGTCACCGTGGCCGACGACGTGTGGATGCGTCCCTGACTCTCGGTCACCGGCACCCGCTGCACGCGATGCGGGCCCCCTTCGAACTTCAGATTCCGCCACGCGGTCGCGCCGCGCACCTCGAAGGTGACGTCGTTGAAGCCACCCATCTCGCTCGGCGACGACGACAGCGTCTCGACCTTCCATCGCTGCGACGTCGCGTAGGTGACATACATCTCGTAGAGATCACGAGCGAACAGGTTCGCCTCCTCACCGCCCTCCGCACCACGGATCTCCATGATCACGTTCTTGCCGTCGTGCGGGTCGGTCGGCAGCATCAACTCACGCAGCTCGTGCTCGATCGCCTCCGCGTCGCTCGTCGCCGCGTCGATCTCGCCGACGAGCATGTCTCGTTCGGCCCCGGACGCTCCGTGCAACATCTCGCGGGCGGCGTCGGCATCGGCGCGTCGCGACTCGCGTCGGCGATACGCCTCGACGACCGGCCCGAGTTCGGTGTAGCGCTTGGAGAGCCGGCGGAGTTCGCCGGAGTCGGCCAGCACTTCGGGGTCCGACAGTTGTTGCTCCAGCGTCTCGTACTCGTCGACGACGTGGCGGAGGCGTTCGAGCATGGCGACTGGAGGCTACTGGTCGAGCGAATCGGCGGCTGCTGGCCGATTCACACGACGCGGACATCCGGCGGCGTGGCCAGCATTGCCAGGAGGTCACGCGTGATCGGCACGGCATCGCGCTCGCGCAGCGCAACGATGACCGGAACGTCGGCCATCTCCTGGACGTCGGCCACGAATCCGACGAGGTCGACGTCGACGCCGACCGAACAGACAACCGTCACCTCGCTGCCGTCAGCGCCGATCGCACGAGCGACGCACGGAATCGGGTCCTTCAGGTTCGGGCGGGGTTGCGGGGGCTCGGTAGGCGACACGGCGGCCATGCCGACGAGCCGGGGATCCTGTTGCAGTTGCCAGCGGAGGTAGCGCTCCTGGCCAAGACGGTTCAGCGGGTGCTGGGGGGCGTCGGGCGAACGGTGAGCGAGCACCGAATCGACGACGGCGGTGAGCGCCTCGACCGTCGGGATGTCGCCGTGCAGGAGACGGAACGCCTCGCGGTCGTTGGCGCCCACACCGACTTCGAGCAGCACTCCGTCCGTGATCATTCCGGTGCCGGGGTCGGTCGGCGGTGCGATGTCGATGTCGCCGAGCTCGGCGAAGTGGCCGACGGTCGGTTGATCGACGACTCGACACACCTCGAGCCCGCGCACTTCGCCGACCACGACGCCGTGCTCCACGTTGGGGGTGGCGCCTGCGGCTTCGATGACGGCCACGAGTTCGACGTGCTCGGGCGACGGGGGCGGCGCTTCGACGAGCGGTTCCGCGACGACCGGCAGCAGGACTCGATCCTGCGGGAACCAGACGGTCACCGGGAACGCCAGGCGCTGCGCACGACGGGCGAGCAGACCGGTGTCCTGCTCGGCGACGAGGTGCAACGAGGTGGCGTCGTGTCGGATCGACCACGCGAGCGCGGCGCCGAGTGATCGAGCCGCCGGGCCTTCGACGAGGACCCACGCCGCGTCGCCCTCACGCAGCGCCGCTCCGAGAGGAAAGCTCTCGGGCTCGGAGTCGATCGGCCGGCCGAGGTGGTCGACGACGAGGGCACGCAACTTGATGCCGAGCAACCGACTGCGGCGATCACCGTCGTCGGGTCCGGACCGCCGTGCGTCGTCAGGGCGTTGGCTCATCGCTGCGAACCTACCGGGCGAAGCTCCCAGGCGAACCCGGCGGCGACAGGTCGTTGCCCGCTCAGATGAAGTAGCCGGTCACGTCCGCGATCAGCTCGACGCCGCCAGCGTGGTTGAACAGCCGCACCTTGCCGTTCGCTCCGACCTTCGCGACGACGAGGTTGGCGATCGTGCCGCCCCGTGCGATGTTGAGGCTCGATGCGTCGGGACGTGCGACACCCTCCGGGTACACGGTCACATAGGTCTCCTCGGTCGCACCGGTGGCGGTCACGTTCAACACGACGGCGCTCGCCGCGGGGTCGACCCCACCCACGCCGACGACCGTGAGGTCGATATCGGCGCCCGCCCCGACGGGTCCCTTCCGGGCGCCGTGCCCGTGCCGCGTGTCGAGCAGCCGAGACGGCGCAACCGGCACGATGCTCGCTCCGTCGGTCGTGAAGCACCCGACGACGTCGGCGATCACATCGAGCTCGCCGACGTTCGCAGTCAGGCTGATCGCTCCTCCGGCGCCGACTTTGCACACCACGAGATTGGGGACGTTGCGGCCGGGTTCGTAGTTCAGATTCGAGATGTCGGGAACCCCGGTGCCCGCAGGCCAGACGGACAGGTATCCGGGCAGCGACGGCCGAAGTGCGGCGACGTTCACCACGACCGCGTCGACACCCGCCTCCGGGACTCCCCCCTGGCCGGCGACGACGAGATCGATCCGGTCACCGCCTCGGAGCCGCACAGACGGGGCACCCCGCCCGGTACGCGTGTCGAGCAGCCGGCTCGGCACGAGCGGCAGGAGTCCGGAACCCGACCCCGCTTGGACGTAGCCCATGACGTCGACGATGCAGTCGGTCGATCCTGTCGCGTTGAACACGCCGATGCGTCCGTCGGGACCCACGCCCACGATCGTCATGTTCGGAACGGCTCGTCCCGGCCACGGGTTGAGGCTCGACGAGCCGGTCGCCGCCGCGTCAGACGGGAAGACGCTGAAGAAGCCGGGTTCGGTGGGGTTC
>JBGTIA010000379.1:0-3017 GCA_041745835.1 Ilumatobacteraceae bacterium
GATCAATCGGACTTCACGGGATCGGATGCGGTCGTTCACGCGGTGCTGGTCGCCCCGTTGTTCTGGTCGCGGTGCTATGGCTGATCACTCCTGTGCAATGGGCCTCCCCAGTGTCTGAATATGTATGGCGCTCGACACGAAATGCACGTGGAGCGACCGTCAGACATGCTGCAGGTCTCAGCCTTGTGACCCGGACGCAGGAGAACTGGCCGGGTGGGGGTCTCCCCCACTTCGCCTCAATTGTGCTCGGTAGGGTATCGCACGTGAGTGACGAAACCTCTGAATACGATCTCGACACCGAACTGGACCTGGACATGGATCTCGCTGCCGACGATCTCGATCCGGAGACCGCCGACGCGCTCGCAGAGGCCGAACGAGCGATGCAGGAGGCGCGCGACCGGCTCGCCGAGGTCCCTGCCGAGGTGGTGATCACCAACCACGTGATGGGATTGTACGAGTTGGCCGCGATCCACCTGTCGGCGTCGCCACCGGACCTCCACCAGTCGGTCCTCGCCATCGACGCGGTTGCGTGCCTGGTCGAGGGCCTGGGCGAGCGCCTCGGCGACGACTACGCCACCATGCGCGATGCGCTCAACAACATTCGGCTCGCCTTCGTGCAGATCAAGGGCCAGCAAGCACCGTCGACCGACTGACGGACGGACCGCCCCTCACCGAAAAATGCGCAGATCTGCCCGCTCAACGGGACGATCCGTACATGTTTCGGAGGGCGGGAGAAACGAGGCGGGTCACTCGGGGCGGTGGAAGCGACCGACCGGGGCGTTGCGGACACGATCGTCCACGACGGTGACGCCCTCGGCACGCAACAGATCGCGTTGTTCGTCGGGATGGCCGCTGACGAGGCGGCCTCCAGCGGCGACGACTCGCCACCACGGCACGTCGACGTCTGTCGTCGCGAGAATCCGCCCGACCAACCTCGCCTGCTTTGGATCGCCGGCGACATCCGCGACGTCACCGTAGGTCGTCACCTCGCCCTCACCGAGCGCCATCAGCACGTCGATGATCCGGAGTTCGCGCGCCGCGCCTGGATCGGAACGGGGCCCGGTGCTCACGTTCGGATGTTCGCTGCTTCCCAACGGCCGAGCTTCGCCAGCAGGTCGAAACCGACCTCGACACCGACCTGGACCGACCGCGAACCGTCGGCGATCTCGATGCAGTGGAACGGGTGATCGACTCCGTCGACACCAGCGATCACGCCCAGGCCCGTCGCTTCGTCGAACGAGGTCACCGTTCCCCGACGGCCGGTCCCACGATCGAGTTCGGTCACGGCACGATCTTGGCGATCGGCATCTCGACCAGATCGGTCGCGCCGGCATCGCGCAGGGCGGGAATGACCAAGTTGATCATCTTCTTCTCGACGACCGACTCGACCGCATAGCCACCGCCGGCGAGCGGCGACATCGTCGGCGACTTCATCGAGGGCAGCACGGCCAGCACCGCGTCTCGGTACTCCTCGGTGACGTTGAGCTTCAGCAGCACCCGGCCCCGGGCGTCGAGGACGCCGTTGAGCAGGGTCATGATCTGCTCCATGGCCTTGGCCTTGTCGGGATCCTTCACCGAGTCCGGATTGGCGACGACCTCGGTGTAGCTCAGCATGATCGTGTCGATCACCTTCAGCCCGGCGGCACGCAACGCACGGCCGGTCTCGGTGATCTCGACCACGCAGTCGGCGATGTCGGGGATCTTCGCTTCGGTCGCGCCGTAGGAAAGTCGCACCTGGGCGTCGACCCCGTGTTCGGCGAAGAACCGCTTGGTCAACTCCGGGTATTCGGACTGGACGCGCACGCCCTTTGGAAGATCCTCGACCTTCGTCGCCGCGTTGTCGCCGGCGACGGCCACCACCAGCTTGATCGGGTTGCTGGTCGCCTTGGAGTACTTCAGCTGACCCAGGCTCTCGACGACGCTGCCGGTCTCCTCGACCCAGTCGCGCCCGGTGATACCGACGTCGAACAACCCCTCGGCGACGTACATCGGGATCTCCTGCGGCCGCAGGATGCGCACCGATGCGATCCTCGGGTCGTCGATCGTGGCCTGGTAGTCGACCGTCGAGGAACGCAGCACGGGGAGGTCCGCCTGCTCGAACAGATCGAGCGTCGCCTTCTCGAGCGAGCCTTTCGGGAGGACGAGTCGCAGCATGATCGCCGAGGCTACCCGCCCACTCCGCCGCGCTCCCCCGACGTTTGTGTGCGGATTCGGGTGACCCGCCCCACCCAGAATTGCACGCAAACGTGAATTCAGTGCGACGTTTCGGAGTCGGCGAGGAGGCGGAGGGCGTGGGGCAACACGTCGATCACTGCATCGAGTTGTTCGACGCAGCCCTTGGTGCTGCCGGGCGTGTTGACGATGATCGCTCGACCACGGGTGCCGGCGATCCCCCGCGACAGACGTCCGAGCGGATTGCACAGCCGCATCGCCTCGGCGAGGCCGGGGGCTTCGCGCTCGACGACGGCCCTGGTGCCCTCGGGTGTCTGGTCGCGCGGTGCGAACCCGGTGCCTCCGGTCGTGACGACGAGGCCGTCGTAGTCCTCGCACATCTCGCGAAGTGCGGCTGCCACCAGGTCAGCGCCGTCCGCGGTCACACGATGGTCGACCACCTCGAATCCATGCGCCGACAGGTGATCGACCAGTGCACGTCCGCTGAGGTCGTCACGCGTGCCGTGCACCACCCCGTCGCTGACCGTCAGGACTTTCGCCAGCGGGACCACCGCGCCATCGCTCACCGGATCACTCACGGGTTCGACGGTACCGAATCATGACCATGCCGTCGGTGTCGGCATCGTGGGGAAGCACTCGCCAACCCTGACGGAACGGTCGCCACGACCCGGCGGGCGGCGGCATCGGATCGACCTCGAAGCCGGTGGGCGTCGGATGATCGACCGACTCCGACGACGTGATGGTGCACACGCTGTACACCAAGCGGCCGTTCGGCGCCACCAGCGTGGCCGACGCCTCCAGCAGCCGACGCTGCAGCTCCGCCAGGTCGGCGATGTCGCTCGGCT
>JBGTIA010000380.1:0-5723 GCA_041745835.1 Ilumatobacteraceae bacterium
GGATCGCCTGACCGACGCCGCCGTCGTCCTGCTCGTGCGGTTGCACCTCGACGGTGCCTTCTGGGGCGACTGCTCGCTGTCCAACATCCTGTGGCGGCGCGATGCCGGCGAGATGATGGCGTACCTCGTCGACGCCGAGACGACCGAACGACACGCGACCATCAGCGATCGCATGCGTACCTACGACCTCGAGATCGCCGTGGAGAACATCGCCGGTGGGCTGTTCGAACTCCAGGCGAGTGGCCGGATCACCGACGACGTCGATCCGATTGCGGCGGCGGAGCGCCTCCGGAAGCGCTACGAGGAGTTGTGGAGTGAGCTCACCCGCGTCGACGAGTTCGACCTCGACGAACGCTGGAAGATCGAGCAGCGGGTGCGTCGGATCAACGAACTCGGCTTCGACGTCGAGGAGCTCTCGATCAGTCGTGACGATCGCACGCTGGCGATCAAACCGGTGCTCATCGAGGAAGGTCACCACGCCCGCGAACTGAGACGGCGCACAGGCCTCGACGTCCAGGAGAATCAGGCTCGACGACTGCTGGCCGACATCGACCAGCACCGCGCCTGGCTCGAGCGACAGGAGTCGAAGTCGATCCCGCGCTCGGTGGCAACCGCGCGCTGGTTGGCCGAGGTGTACCAACCGACGATCGACTCGATCCCCGACGACCTGCGTTCGCACCTCGAGCCGGCGGAGGTGTTCCACCAGTTGCTCGAACACCGCTATCTGATGGCCGAGGAGCGAGGTGCCGAGGTGCGCACCAGCGAGGCGCTGGCGGACTACGTGGCGGCCGTGTTGGCGCTGACCCCCGCGGAGCGACAGCTGCACCTCGACACGGGCAGCATCCCTCGGATCGAGTTCGATCCCGATGCGGCTACGTTCGAGACGTGAACCGCATCGAGTCCGCCCGCCGTGCCATTGCGCTGATCGACCTGACCGATCTTGCCGACGACCGTGTCCCCGATGGCATCGACGAGTTGTGCCGTCGAGCCCGTGAGCACGGCACGGCCGCGGTGTGTGTCTGGCCGGAGTACGTCACTCGCTGCGTCGAGTTGCTCGACGGTTCCGGTGTTCGCGTCGCGACCGTCGTGAATTTCCCGTCCGGCGACGAGACCGTCGACGACGTGAGCGCCATGACGCGGACCGCACTCGCGGACGGCGCAGACGACATCGATCTCGTGCTGCCCTACCGTGCGTTCCTCGCCGGCGACCCGGCGCAGGCCGGCGCGATGGTCGAGGCGATCGCCGCGCTCGTCGAGCCACCGGTGTTGCTGAAGGTGATCCTCGAGACCGGGGCGTACCCGGACAGCGAATCGGTCGGCGCCGCCGCACGTCTGGCCATCGCGAGTGGCGCAGACTTCGTGAAGACATCGACCGGCAAGATCGCGCAGGGCGCTTCGCTCGCCGCCGCCCGAGCCATGCTCAGCGAGATCGCAGCGGCCGCCGACGATGACCGGACAGATGGACGAACAAGTGGACGGACGGTCGGTCTCAAGCCATCGGGGGGAATCCGCGGCTTCGACGATGCGATGGCGTACCTCCACCTCGCCGACGAGGTGATGGGGGAGGGTTGGGCGACGCCCGCCACGTTCCGCTACGGCGCGAGCGGGGTGCTCGACGCGCTCCTGGCGGAACTCGACGGCACGGCCCCGCCGCCTCCCTCGTCGTCGTACTGAACGTACGAGATGTGCCAGGCACATCTCGTACGTCGCAGCCACCGCTAACCTACGGACCCCTGCCCTCGTAGCTCAGGGGATAGAGCATCGGCCTCCGGAGCCGTGTGCGCAGGTTCGAATCCTGCCGAGGGCGCCCATACGGAATAATGGTTTCCGGGTCAGCCCGTCCAAACCCGAACAACGGGGACCGATCGCAAGATCTCGAGATCGGGAGGCGGCGGCCGATGTGATCCGTGTGACGATCGGTGCGCAATGGGCTCGGTTCCGAGGATCGTTCAGGCTGGCGCGCTTCGACCCGATGAGCGCGACATGGTCGATGATCGCCCTCGATGTCGCGTGGGTCGTGGCCTTGACTGCGTCGTGCGGCTGGATCGCGGCCAGCATGTGGACCGGCTGGACAGCGGTGGGTGCCTACGTGGTGCTCGCGAGCACTGCGCTCTTCCTGTTCACGGCGCTGCCGTTGCGCCACTTCCTGATCGCGCAGCGGCTTGTGGCAGCCGAGCGAGAGCGTCGACTCTCGGAGGAGAGTGGTCGACGACTGTTCGAGTCCCAGGTCATCAGAGCTCTCGACATGGCACAGGATCGCGATGGGGCGCTCGAGGTCGCCATCGGCGCACTCGAGCTTGGACTCCCTGGCGCACAGAGTGAGATCTTGTTGGCCGATTCCAGCCGGGCACATCTCTCGCTGGCGGCCAAATCTGAAGTGCTCGCCGTGCACGACTCGTGTGGCGTTGCAACGCCGCGCCATTGTCCGGCGGTGAGAACCGGTCATGCGTTGCGGTTCGACCGGAGCGATGCGCTGGATGCATGGCCCTACCTGAAGTCCAGGAAGGAACACTGTGCCAGCGCGCTGTGCGTACCGGTCAGCGTGATGGGCTCCACGACCGGCGTGGTGCACATCACCCGGCAGGAACCGCTACCCTTCACGCAATCCGACGCCACGATGGTGTCGGGCGTGGCGCAGCAGTTCGGCTCGCGGGTCGGGCTGCTGACCGCCATGGCGCAGAGCGAACTGCAGGCCAGCACCGACCCGCTCACTGGACTACTCAACCGTCGCAGCCTCGAGAACGGTGTGCGAGTGCTCGCGAACGAGGCGACACCGTTTGCCGTCGTGATTGCTGACCTCGACCACTTCAAGTCGTTGAACGACACACACGGACACGACGCCGGCGACCGTGCGCTCCGCGTGTTCTCCAGGGTGTTGCGGTCGGTGGTACGCGACGGCGATCTCGTTTGTCGCTACGGAGGCGAGGAGTTCCTCATCGTCATGCCCCGGGCAACGGCTCTGGACGCAACAGAGGTGGTCGATCGACTCCGACTCGAGTTGTCCGCATCGTTCGTCGACGGCCGCACACCCACGTTCACCGTGTCAGCGGGCGCGACCGACACCAGCCAGGGCGACGATCTCACCGAGCTGATTTCGTTGGCCGACCGGGCGCTGCTCCAAGCCAAGGCCGACGGTCGCAACCGCACCATCACGAGCGCAGAAATCCACCTCCACAGCTCCGGAGAGTCCCAACACGGCGTGTTCACACCGCGGTCAGCGGAGTTCGTGGCAACGCCGATCGCGTGATCGACCAGCGATTGCCGCTCGGCAGGACCCGAACGCCAGCGGGTGCGCTGCGGGTTTTCCCGCCCTGGAGTAGACGGAACACCCATTTGTAGGGACCACACGGGCGCGCCTGGCCTCATGTGCGACTGCTTGCGGACGATGCAACGACTGCGTTCGTGCGCCCGAGTTGCAAAGTGAGGTCGCCCGTGAGTGTTCCAAGAATCAAGACGGGTACCTCAAGAGCGGTCCAACCACGGTTCCCCGGCGCAACCGTACACAACGTAACGGAATGGCGACTGGCGTCGTCGCCGTCCGATCCCTCAGGCGGTCCAGTCGAGCGTGGTGCCGGTGCCCTTGATCAGCAGCGAGCCGGGGAAGACCCGGACGTGGAACGACTCGAGGCGCAAGATGCCGAACGCCTCCGAGTCGGGTCCCTCCCAGCCGGGAATGATGCTCGGGTCGTAGCCGACGGGTGACGGGCCTTCGACGAAGCGTTGCCAGCCGGCGCGCTTGGACTCGAGGTCGGTCTCCCAGACGGTGTCGCAGTCGGCGGTGGCGACGTCCTGTGACGGATCCCAGTACGTCAACGACACACGCGACTGATGGGCGAGGTCGCGCGCTTTCGGCGAGCTCGGAGCGGTTGCAATCCATCCGGTGAGGCGTCGGCCGTCCCACTCCCAGATCGGGTGCAGGATCCGTGTTCGGGGAGCGCCGGACGGCGCGACCGAGGCGACCGTCGCCCAGACGATCCGGTGGGCCACCTCCACGAATGCGGGGGCGGCTTCGGACAGTGAGTGGTGGGACATCGCGCGTCTCCTCTCGCGTTCGTTCCGTCGACAGTACGGCCTTCGGCGTCGCCCTGTGAGCGACCTGGCCGGATCCGGCAGACTGTGTCGACCATGTCGGACCCGCTCGCCACGATCTCGGACCTGCTCGCCCCGGTCTTCGCCGGACTCAACGACGGCGATCCTGCCGACCCGACTGTTCGTCCGTCCGACCGCGCCGACGCCCAGATCAACGGCGCACTGCCGCTCGCGAAGCGGACAGGAGCGAACCCTCGCGACATCGCACAGCGCGTCGTCGAGTCCGGCGTGCTCGACGACGTGGCGAGCGAACTGGAGATCGCCGGTCCGGGATTCGTGAACGTCACCTTCTCGGCCGAGTTCCTCGCTGCGCAGCTCGGCGACGTGGCCGATGACGATCGTCTCGGCGTCGCGATGGCGCCGCCGCTCACCGTCGTCGTCGACTACTCCGCCCCGAACGTGGCCAAGGAGATGCACGTCGGCCACCTGCGGTCCACGGTGATCGGCGACTCCCTCGTGCGAATGCTGGAGTTCCTCGGGCATCGGGTGATCCGCGAGAACCACATCGGCGACTGGGGTCGACCCTTCGGCATGCTCATCGAGCACCTGCTCGATCTCGGCGAAGACGTGGCTGCGGTGGGTCTGACGCAAGGTGATCTCGACGGGTTCTACAAGCAGGCCAACGCGAAGTTCGCGGACTCGGAGGAGTTCCAGGAACGAGCCCGCGAACGAGTTGTGCTCCTGCAGCGCGGCGACGCCGAGACGACCCGACTGTGGCAACGCCTCGTCGAGATGTCGACCACCTACTTCAATTCCGTGTACTCCAAGCTCGGCGTCCTGCTCACCGACGACGACCTCGCTGGCGAGAGCATGTATCAACCGCTGATGGATGCCACCGTCGAGCGTCTCGAGGCGGCCGGGCTGCTCGAGGAGAGCGATGGTGCCAAGGTGGTCTTCCCGCCCGGCTTCGAGAACCGCAACGGCGACCCGTTGCCGCTCATCATCCAGGCCCGTAGCGGGGGGTTCAACTACGCAACGAGCGACCTGACTTGCGTGATCGACCGCGTCGAGCGGCTCGGCGCCGACCTGATGCTCTACGTGATCGGTGCCCCGCAGGCCCAGCACCTGCAGATGGTGTGGGCGGTGTGCGAGATGGCGGGCTGGCTGGTGCCTCCGGTCCGAACGGTGCACGTCGGGTTCGGCAACGTGCTCGGCGACGACCGCAAGATGCTGCGCAGCCGATCCGGCGACTCCGTCAAGCTGGTCGAGCTGCTCGACGAAGCGATCGAGCGCGCCGATGCCGCCATCGCCGAGAAGAACCCCGATCTCGACGTCGACCAGCGAGCCCAGGTCGCCCGGATGATCGGCATCGGCGCCGTGAAGTACGCCGACCTGTCCACCGACCGCGTCAAGGACTACGTGTTCGACCTCGACCGGATGGTGTCGTTCGACGGCAACACCGGGCCGTATCTGCAGTACGCACACGCCCGGATCTGTTCGATCTTCCGGCGTGCCGACATCGACCGTGCGTCCGTTCGCGGCCTGCCGATCACGCTCGACGCACCCCAGGAGCGGGCGCTGGCGCTGAGCCTGCTGGCGTACCCGACGGCGATCGACACGACGCTCGAGGCCTACAGCCCCCACAAGCTGTGCACCTACGTGTACGACCTCGCGACCGACTTCACAGCGTTCTA
>JBGTIA010000381.1:0-1628 GCA_041745835.1 Ilumatobacteraceae bacterium
GGAAATGCGAGTGGTGCAGCGAGCACACCGATGCCGAAGCCGATCGCCGAGGCAACTGCCACGATCAGAAACTGACGGCGCCACAGGGCGATCAGCAATCGGGCGTCTCGGCCAGGGCGACGCCAAGCCCGGCCGGCGGGCAAGAGTGCGACGCCGAGGTACGGGGTCAGTGAATGTAAGACCGCGACGGCCCGTCGAAATGGCCCATCCGACCGTGTGGGTGAGCGTCGGGAGACCAACGAATGCGACGACGAGCCACCAGACGAGGTCGACGGGGCTTGCAGTCGTTCCACTGCGGCGTACCGCAGCAGGGTTGGAGCGCTCGGCCTTTGTCGACACGGGACAACTCGGGTCAGACCTGTGTGTCCCGATAGGTTCAGGGCGCTGGCCGACGTAGCCCAATTGGCAGAGGCACGGCGTTTAGGTCGCCGTCAGTGAGAGTTCGAATCTCTCCGTCGGCACCGACGGGTCCGTGGAATCAGGCGACAGGGATCCAGGCGAGGGCGAGGTGGGTGATCTTCACGTCGGTGCGTTCCAGGCCCACGGCGAGGGTGGTCACGTTCGCGGCGAGGGCGTCCCACTTCGCGGCGATCTCGGCGATGTCGGCAGCGACGTCGGCTTCGAGTTCGTCGAGCTGATCGGCGAGGCGGGCGGCCTTGTTCTCGGCGGCATCGACACGACGCCCTGAGGCACTCGTGTTGCCGCGACGGCGGGCGGCCGTGCCGGCGTCTCCGAGCATGTCGCCGACCATCTTGCCCTTGGACTTCCGGCCACCGAGCAATCCGCCCAAGAAGGAGCCGGCGGTGGAGAAGAACTCGGAGTTGCGCTTCGACTTGGCCTCCTCCTCCAGCACGTCGGCGCGGTCCTCGGCGGCCTCGATCTGGTCGCGCAGCCGCATGGCCTTCGTCTCGTAGGTGTCGCGCAGCTTCGCGATCGCTTCGTCGGCGCGCTCGTCGGCGAACGACGTGCAGCGGACGGCGAACTCCTCGGCGGTCTCGCCGGGGCGGCCGTAGAGCTTGAGGTCGTTGTTGGCCGGGATCTCCAACGTCAGGCTGCGGGTGAGATGGTCGCGCAGCCCACTCTCAGCCTGGGAGAAGAACGTCTTGTTGGCGATCTTCGCGTCGGGCAGCCGATAGGACGCGTCCGCGGGCGCATCGGTGCGCAGGTCGCGGTCGTCGTAGTCGACCTGCACCACGCTGGACGGGTCGACCGGGTCGTGGAGCGGGAACAGGACCGCCTCGTACTCCTCGTCGTGCACCAGGTCGGCCTTCGTCTCGTCATAGCGGATCGCGACCCGGGCGACGATCGCCGCCTCTTGTACGGTGCCGCTCGAGTCGCCGCCGACGTCGCCGAGCCACGGCGCTGCGACATCGACGAACCGCACCGCGATCCCGTCTGCGACGGTCGGCATCATCGTGGTCACATCCGCCGCCAGCACTTGGTCCTCCGGGGTCGGGTCCGGGGGGACCGGGACGGCCGACGGAGTCAGCATCGCGATCTGGTCGCGGGTCATCGGGCCGCGGAGGTAGGACATCGCCCAGCGGGTGGTGAAGATCTCCGGCTGGTCCTTGCCGGCGCGGCGCAGCATGAACTCGCGCTTACCGAGGCCCGAGATCGTCGCATCGGCG
>JBGTIA010000382.1:0-2840 GCA_041745835.1 Ilumatobacteraceae bacterium
CAGCGCGATCGCACCCGCCGACTCGGCCACGTTGTGGGTCGTGCGGTAGACGATCCGCATCGCTTCGGCGGTTGCGTCGTCGGACACGGCGATGATGCGAGCAGCGCCGGCGAGGATGCCGTCGATCGCCGTCGGATCCGGCGACCTCGTGGCGACGCCGTCGACGAACGTCGCCGCTGACTCGGTCGTGACCACCCCACCCTGCTCGAACGACAACAACGTCGACGGCGCTCGATCGGACACCACACCGACGAGTTGGGTGTCGAGGTCGAGCAGGTCGCGAACAGCGATCAACGCATTGAGACCGGATCCCATCCCGACCGGCACGTACACCGTGTCGAGATGCCCGGCGCCTTCGAACAACTCGAGCGCGTATGTCGCCACGCCGACGACGAGATCGCGGTGGAACGGCGGGACGGGTTCCAGACCGCGCTCCGCGGCGACCTCCAGTGAACGCTCGCGCGCCTCCTGGAAGTCGGCGCCGAACTCGACGACCTCGGCACCGAGGGCGCGCATCGCCGCGTTCTTCTCGACGCTGTTGCCGTGCGGGACGAAGATGGTGACCGTGCGGTCGTAGTGCCGGCCGGAGAACGCCAGGCTCTGCCCGTGATTGCCGCGGGTGGCGCTCACCACGCCGGTGACATCGGACCGTTCACGGACGAGCCGGTCCATGTAGACGAGTCCGCCGCGCACCTTGAACGCTCCGACCGGCGTGTGGTTCTCGTGCTTGACGATCACCGCCGAGCCGGCGACTGCGTCCAGCATCGGCCACGAGTACTGCGGGGTCGGCGGAACGTGCCGCCGCACGATCGCGACCGCTGCGTCGAGTTCGTCTCGCGTGAAGCTCATCGCCCTGCCGTTCGTCACGCGACACCGCTCATCGCAACACGCCGCAGTCGGTCACGACGTGATCCACGGTGACATCGTGCGCCTCGACGGGGAGCCTGTCGACGATCTGTTCGGCGAAGCAGACGCCGATCGTCGTGCAGTCGGCGCGAACCTTCGACAGGAAACGGTCGTACCACCCGCCGCCCTGACCGAGCCGGTCCCCCGCCGCCGTGAATGCCAGTCCCGGCACGATCACCACGTCGGGCCAGCTCGGATCGACGTCGGCTTCCGGTACGGCGACGAGTCGCCCGGTCGCAGCGCACCACACGAACAGCGACCGAGTGTCGGGCTCGCCCGGCAGTGGAGCGAAGCCGAGAACCGTCTCCGCCACGGCGATCGCAGGGAGTCCGGCAAGATGCCGCCACAGTTCCTCCGCCCGCTCCTCACGGTCCGGCAACGCGCGCCGCATCGGGCGCATCGATGCCCGCAAGAGGACTTTGGCGTCGGCCTCCGGTGCTGGCGCCGTGCGATCGGTCATCGCCCGGGAGCGTACAGTTGTCGTCGATGAGCGAACCGACGCCCCTGCCCGACGCCAACGCCGTCCCCTTCGACTCGAAGCACTTCCGTACCGTGCTCGGGCACTTCCCGACCGGTGTGACGGTGATCACCGGCATGGCCGACGACGACCGGCCACACGGGTTCACGATCGGTTCGTTCACCTCCGTGTCGCTCGATCCGCCACTCGTCGGCTTCCTCCCGCAGACCGATTCCGAGACGTGGGCGCTGATGGCCGACGCCGGCAGCTTCTGCGTCAACGTGCTCAGCGACAAGCAGAGCGACCTGTGTTGGAAATTCGCGAAGAGCGGCACCGAGTCGACCCGGTTCGACGGCGTCGAGTGGCATGCGGCGCCGTCGGGCGCACCGGTACTGGAACGTGCCGTCGCCTGGATCGACTGCGACCTCGAGCAGGTCTACGAGATGGGCGATCACTACTTCGTGCTCGGCCGCGTGACATCGCTCGACGCCGACGCCGACCACAACGGGCTCCCGCCCCAACCGCTCGTGTTCTACCGCGGCACGATCGGTGGATTCGCCGCTGAGGGCTGACGTACACGATGTGCCAGGCACATCGTGTACGCACGGTGCCAATCGACTCGAGGAGCACGAGACTGGAGACATGGATCGCCGTGTAGCGCTCGCCGTCGGAATCGACGTGTTCTCCGTGACGCTCTTCGTCGCCGTCGGCCGGCGCGAGCACGACCGTGACTCGGCGATCGCCGGCCTGATCGACACCGCAGCTCCCTTCCTGCTCGCACTCGCACTCGCCTGGATCGTGCTGCGTGCGTGGCGCCGCCCAGCCGACTGGCGCATGGGTGTCGGCATCTGGGCGATCACCGTCACCGCCGGGATGCTGCTCCGCAACCTGGTCTTCGACGACGGAACCGCGACCTCGTTCGTCATCGTTGCGACGGCATTCCTTGCACTTTTCCTCGTTGGGTGGCGCCTCGTGATGTCCGCTGTCGATCGGCGTCGAACCGGAGCACGCCCACGGGCGACCGCCTCGTGACTAGGCGACCTGCCAGGCGTTCGCCGGGTCGTTGACCACGAGCGTGCCGGACACCTTGTCCCAGATGTTCTGATTGCGCTTGTCCCAGAACGGCATCAGCAGGAGGATCCCCAACGTGAACATGATCGCGATCGAAGCGATGAATCCAGCGACGAGGCCCCGCATGAACAACATCGTGCCGAAACCGACGGGGCCGCTCGCGTTTGCCCTGATCACTCGGTGACCGAGCAGCTTCTTCGCCGGCGTCTGTCCACTTCCCGCTGTCATGGCGGCCCAGATCAACCACCCGATGCCGAGCGTGACGACGGCGAGGACCCCTTCGAGTAGGTACGCAACGAGCCGCATGCCGGGCGCCACGATCGTCACACCCGGCGGAAGCGTGGGCGTCCCCACCCCAGCCGCCGACGCGGGTGCGTACGCCGGCGCAGGCGAATACGCCGGCTCG
>JBGTIA010000383.1:0-6485 GCA_041745835.1 Ilumatobacteraceae bacterium
GGGGCCCGGGCGCAGCCATGGCGGTCACCGATGACGGCGAGGTCGCCGGGAGCGTCAGTGGCGGCTGTGTCGAGGGCGCCGTCGTCGCCGAGGCGCTGTCGATCCTGGCCGGCGAACGTCAGCCGGGTGTGATCACCTTCGGCTACTCCGACGACGAGGCGTTCGCCGTCGGACTCACGTGCGGCGGCACGATCCACCTGTACATCGAGGAACTCGACTGGTGAGCGACTCGACGACCGACGCCACCACCTTGTTCGACCGGTACGCCGCACTGCTGCGAGCGAAGAGCCCGGTGGCGCTCGCGACGGTCATCGACGGACCCAACGTCGGCGCCAAGCTGCTGATCGAGCCCGACCGTCCGCCGGTCGGCACGCTCGGGCACCCCGAACTCGATCGAGTCGTCGCCCGCGATGCACTCGCCGAGCTGGAGGCCGCCCAGTCGGGCGTGCGCAACTACGGACCCAGCGGCCAGACCACACCCGAAGACCTCGTCGATCAACCGACGGTGCGGATCTTCGTGGAGTCTCATGCGCCGCCGCCCCAGATGTGGATCTTCGGCGCCGTCGACTTCACCGCCGCGCTGGCACGCGTGGCGAAGGTCCTCGGCTATCGGGTGGTGGTCTGCGACGCCCGCGAAGTCTTCGCGACCCGACGGCGATTCCCGATGGCCGACGAGGTCAAGGTCACCTGGCCGACGCCGGTGTTCGACGAACACGGCCACGAACTCGGCCCGCGCGACGCCGTGTGCATCCTCACCCACGACCCCAAGTTCGACGTTCCTGCCGTGCGCGGCGCACTCGCCACACGGGTCGGCTACATCGGGGTGATGGGGAGCCGATCGACTCACGAGCGTCGCACCGAACGACTGCTCGAGGCCGGCATCACCAACGACGAACTCGACCGGCTGATGTCACCGGTCGGCTTGGACATCGGCGCTCGCACGCCCGAGGAGACCGCCGTGTCGATCTGCGCCGAGATCATCGCCCGGCGCACCGGCCGCAACGTCCTCTCGCTCCGCGACGCCGACGGCGCCATCCATTCCTGATTGCGGGACCTCACCAGGCCTGGAGCCCCTCGAGTGAGGTCGGCCCCGCTCCGCCTCGTCGCTGGCGCTTCCCTCGCCGACCGCCTTCACCCCGCGCCGAGCGATGAGCGAACCGCCCGAATACCGTCACTTGGCTCATCGCTGCGGGACCGCACAACCGAGCGATGAGCGAACCGCCCGAATGGCGTCGCTTGGCTCATCGCTGCGGGACGCTCGGTGCGAGCGTTCGGCTCAGAGGGACGGGTCGCCGAAGCGGACGGAGTTCGCGCGGCGATCGCTGATCGTGTCGAGTTCGACGGTGCGACCGGTCATGACCGAATGGATGATCGCTTCGCCCACGCCGAGATACATCATCACGTGGCCCGGGTACTGGATGAGGTCGCCGGCCTTGGCGCTGGCGCGATCGAGCGGTGCAGCATTCTGGATCTGGGCGGTCGACTGGCGCACGAGCTCGACGCCGGCACGTGCCCACGCATAGGTGGTGATGCCCGAACAGTCGAACCCGACGCCTTCCTGGCTGGTGTTCTTGCGGTATGGCACACCCACCTGCGTCATCGCGGCGAGCACGGCACGCTGGTGGCCGACCGGCGCCGACGCCCACGCTTCGACCATCTCGTCTTCGGGATACCCCAACTCGATCGCTGCGTACTGGGCGGTCTGCGTGCGGAACCACACGAACGAGCGGTAGGCCGACACGTCCTTGGTGGCGATCCACTGATCGTGGCTCTCGAGCGCCTGCTCGGCCGACGCCGAGACGACCGGCGCCATGGCGTTCGTTTCCAACGGCGCCGAAGCTGCAGCTGCGGTGTCGCCGGAGATCGCCAAGGTGCCGGTCACGGTCGCAGCGGTGATCACGACGCCCACGAAGCCGGCGCGCAGTGCAGCGCCGAGCGTCGAACGGTGGCGGTCGCCCGTCGGGAAACGTGCGGCAGAGGAAATGTGGGAAATGGTGTTTGGTGCGCTCATGGTGTGGGTACCACCACGGCGCTCTCTGCCGTGACGGTCACGTAACATATCGTCACGTAATCGCAACACTCAATCGCGACCGACAACTTTTCGTCATACAACCGTCACCGCGCCGTGCCGCGTGCGTCGGCGAGAATGCGTTGATGGCGGCACGTCCCACCCCGGAATCTGGCCCATACGCTGGGCGAACAGACCGACGCCCCGTGCTCGTGCTCCTCGCGGGCGGCGCCGGATCGCGCTTCGATGGCGACGGTCACAAATTGTTCGCGGAGATCGTCGAATCGGACACCGGACGGGTCCACAGCGTCATCGAACGGTCACTCGCCAACGCGTTGGCTGCCGACGTCGGCCCCGTCGTCGTCGTCACCGGAGCCGTGGCCGACGTCGTCCCAGCTCACCTTCGCGACACCGTCACCATCTGCCACAACGAACGATGGCAGGACGGACAGATCACCTCGCTGCACGCCGGGATCGACGCCGCCCGGTCGGTCGGGGCCACCGCCGTGGTCGTCGGTCTCGCCGACCAGCCGTTCATCGAGCCCGCTGCGTGGCGAGCCGTGTCCGAGTCGGCCGGTCCGATCGCGGTGGCAACCTACGACGGACGCCGGGCGAACCCGGTGAAGCTCGACGCCGAGGTGTGGGACCTCCTGCCCACCACCGGCGACGAGGGCGCCCGCGCCCTGATGCGCGTTCGTCCAAATCTGGTTCGTGAAGTAGCGTGCGCTGGTTCCCCCGCCGACATCGACACCACAGAGGACCTTCGCCGATGGCAGAGCTACTGATCAACGAGTTCACGGTCAACCGACCGATCGAGGAGGCCTGGCCGCTGATCACCGACGTCGAGCGAATCGCCCCCTGCCTACCGGGCGCCGAGCTCCAGGAGGTCGAGGGCGAGACGTACCGCGGGGTGGTCAAGGTGAAGCTCGGCGCGATCAGCAGCCAGTTCAAGGGCGAGGCGCATTTCATCGAACGCGACGACGAGAACTATCGCGCCGTGATCAAGGGGACCGGGCGCGACACGGGTGGGCGGGGCAACGCATCGGCCGAGATCACGGCCCAGGCCGAGAGCCTGTCGCCGACCAGCACCCGCGTAGCGGTCACCACCGATCTCCACATCACCGGCAAGGTCGCACAGTTCGGGCGCGGCATCATGGGCGACGTCAGCTCGAAACTGATGGCTCAGTTCGCCGACAACCTCAACGAGATGATCGACGAACAGGGCGACACCGCACCCGACACGACGAGCGCCGAAACGACCAGCGCCGACGAGGCGTCAACGGAACCATCGCCCGGTGAATCGGCCCCGACCGCATCGGCAACCGGGGCGTCGGCGACCGCCGAGGATGCAACGCCGGCGAAGCCACAGGTCCGCAAGATCGAGGGCCCCGCCACGGAGCCGATCGACCTCATGGAGATCGGTGGCTCCTCGTTGATCAAGCGCCTCGCACCGGCGCTGCTCGCAGTCGTGCTCGTGCTCCTGCTCGTGCGCCGCCGACGGGGCTGATGGACGATCGCGCTCGCGTCACCGAACTGCTCGGGCGCAAGCCGGCGGGAGCTTTCGAGGTGGTCGTGCGCGACGAGTCCGGCGATCCGGTGGTGGTCCGCAATGCTCCGTTCCTCGACGACGGGACCCCGATGCCGACGCGCTACTACCTCGTCGGCGCCGACCTGGTCCGAGAAGTCAGCCGCCTCGAGGCAGCGGGCGGCGTCAAGTCTGCCGAAGCGGAGATCGGCACCGACGAACTCGCTGCGCTGCACCGGCGTTACGGCGCCGACCGTGACGCCGAGATCGGCGCCGACCACGAGGGCCCGCGACCCTCTGGCGGTGTCGGCGGCACCCGTGTCGGTGTGAAGTGCCTCCACGCCCACCTCGCTCACCTGCTCGCCGGCGGCGACGATCCCGTCGGCCGATGGACCCTGGAACGCCTCGACGCTGCGGTCACCGCCAGACTCGTGCGATGACCATGGGCACGCTGACGGTCACCATCGAGGACCATGTTCTCTCCGTCGAGATCGACGGCCGGACCGTGCGCTCGGTTCCGATCGGACCCCTCACGCTGCTCGCCGGGCCGCTGCGTGGCGCCGACCCTCCCCCGCCGGCCGATCTCACCAATGCGTTGGGCATGGTGCATGACCACCTCGACGACCTGCTCATGGAGGAGCCGTCGATCGCGGCCGCACACGACGTCGTGGCCCTCGGCCGACACGCCGAGGCGATGGCTCGCGTCGAGATCGGTGCCACTCACGTGCCCGACGGCTACGAACTGCTCCGAGCCGATGCCGACGAAGTGTTCCGCACACTCGCCGTCGAACCAGTGGCCGATCGTCGCCACAATCCTGGTCTGGCGGACGAGCACGTCGAGTCGATCGTGGCCACGTGTTGCGTGATACTTGGCATCATGCGTCGCCTCGACCTGGGTGGAGTCCACATCGGTACCGGCCAGCGCGAGGCCGACGAGCGCGACGCCGACGACCGGACGGCGACAACCTGATGGTTCTGCGGCATCCGTCTCGGTCCAACTCCCCGGTTCGGCTGTACGGGCGAAGAGTGATGCTGCGCCCGCTGGCGGCGAACGATTTCCGCTCGTGGAGCGAGGTGCGCCGACGCAACGCCGAATGGCTGACGGTGTGGGAGCCGAGTCGGCCACTGCACCAGTCCGATCCCGTTGCCGACCGCACGGCGTTCGCTGCTCGTTGTCAGCAACGCGATCGCGACCGCACCGCAGGAACCGCCTACCAGTTCGGCCTGTTCATCGACCAGCAGGTGTCGGGCGAGGTGAACCTCAACAACGTCGTGCGTGGCGCCATGCAGTCCGGCACGATCGGCTACTGGATCGACCAGCACCACGCCGGCAATGCCTACGTCGCCGAAGCCGTCGCTGTGGTGATGCAGTTCGGATTCGAACAGCTCGCGCTGCACCGTCTGGAGATCTGCATCGTGCCCCGTAACGATCGCAGCCGTAGGATCATGGAGAAGCTGGGCATCCGCAACGAGGGCGTTGCGGAGCGTTACCTGGAGATCAACGGGACGTGGGAGGACCACATCAGGTACGGGATCACGGTCGAGGAATGGACCCAGCGGCGAGACGAATTCGTCGCCGCCTGGATCCATCGCCCTCGCGACCTCGTGTGACGACACGCCGCCGACCGGTGCACACCGTCGGGAGCAGCGCTGACGGTCAGGGAGTGATCAGGCCCGGGTTCTTCTCGGCCAGTCGCATCTGATCGGCCCGCTCGCGGCGCAGCTGCGTCCGACGCTTCCACATCTTGGTCTTCCAGTGGCGTGTCGTTCGGCTGCTCTTCGCGAGCTTGCTCTTCGCGATCTCGGCGTCGTGGTGGCCGATCGGCTTCCACGCCATTCCGGGTTCGTGCACGTCTTCGGGTTCGAGACCGGCACTGACGTCTTGAGCGACGCTCTGCAACTCGACGTGGATTCGGTGCCGTTCGCTGTGGGCGTGGGCACGCACTTCCTGCTTGAGTGGCAACACGATCTCGGGAGACCGGTGACGCTGGCTCATTGCTACCTCCTGCTTCGTGGCCGTGCCACGGTGGTTTCGGTGCTTGCGTTGATCAACCTAGTGCAGCGCCCGGTCGTCTGTCGTGGGACTTGTGTAACGATCCTGCGCGATTCGTTCACCTGCCGTTCGCTCGGCGTCCACCTCGTTTCCGGCCGTTCCGGCGGTGGGTGAGACGGGTGCGAGACGAGCGTGCGGGTCGAGCGTGCGAGACGAGCGTGCGGGTCGAGCATGAGGGTCAAGACGGCCTGAATCGGTGCCGATACCCACATCGTGGACACGCTGCCCCCACCGACGATGACCGCGCCCGAGACCGGGTCCGCCCATGCCGCCAACGGTGCATCGAGCGACGCATCCAACGCACCATCCAAGGGCGCCGACAACGGTGTCGCCGAACTCGGAGGCAGGCTGGTCGCAACGGTCGACTCGGTGATCGCCGGCAAGCACGACGTGGCCGAGGTGGCGGTCGCCACGCTGCTGTCGGGCGGTCACCTCCTGATCGAGGACATCCCTGGCGTCGGCAAGACGCTGCTCGCCCAGGTGCTCGCACGAAGCGTCGGCGGGACGTTCCACCGCATCCAGGGCACGTCCGACCTGCTCCCCGGCGACATCACGGGATCGATGGTGCCGAGCGGCCGCCTCGACGTCGACAGCCTGAAGTTCCGAGCTGGCCCGGTGTTCGCCAACATCGTCGTGTTCGACGAGCTGAACCGCGCGACGCCACGCACCCAGTCGGCATTGCTCGAGCTCGCCGAGGAAGCGACGGTGACCGTCGACGGCGTGGCCCATCGGCTCCCGGACCCCTTCATGATCGTCGCCACGCAGAACCCGATCGACATCGCCGGCACCTACGGCCTCGGCGACGGTTCGCTCGACCGGTTCCGTGCGGTGGTCACGCCCGGACGAGCGCCCGCTGCTGCCGAGCTCGAGGTGCTCACCGGACGCCGCGGCCGGAGCAT